>JANMGZ010000728.1:0-3616 GCA_031374905.1 Dolichospermum sp. OTE_70_metabat_362_sub | reverse complement strand
AAACCATTACCCATTACCTAAAAAGGCAATTTATCGAATAAACCTAATGAGAAACTAATGGCAAAACCGAGGATGCTAATAACGATGAGGATTGTTAGCATATAAGCTTGGGATTGACCAGAAATGCTGTATTTCAAACTTTGTCCGCTAAAAATCGCAGCAAAGCCGATTAAGTTGACTAGACCATCTACCAAAAAGCGATCGCTCCACGCCGATATCCGAGATAACAGCGCTACAGCACTTACAATCGTTAAACGATAAATGCGGTCTATGTAAAAATCATAGCCTAATAAGTCTTGGATAAATCTCCAAACCAAAATTCTTGATCTTGACCAAGCTTTGTGCAGATGAATTGTAGCACCAATAGTTACGCCGGCAACGGTAGAAGCGACTAAAGATCCAACTATATACCAATCCAGACTTTCCCAACTGGGTAATAAATACCATTGCTGTAGCATTAGGGGTAACAATAGCGTCAGAATAGTTAAAGTTACCATTGGAAACGCCATTGGCCAACCAACTTCCGGTGCGCGGCGGGTTTTTGGTTGGGGTTGTCCCCAAAAAACTAACCGGAATACCCTAGTCAAATTCAAAGCCGTTAAGCCATTAACTAAGATTAAAACCACAATTACCCAAGGGCTAATCTTTACCAAGCCATCAGCCCATGCTATCATTGCCCAAAAACTGCCCAAGGGTAATAGAGTTACCATACCTGCCGAACCGACGACAAAAGCCGTAGTTGTAGCTGGCATTTTTGACCATAAACCCCCCATTTCTGTCAAGTCTTGAGTTTGGGTAGTGTAGATAACTGAACCAGAACTCATGAATAATAAGGCTTTGGCAATAGCATGACTCAGAAGTAACATTAATGCTACTCCACCCTGTTCTAAACCTACCGCTAAAAACACTAATCCCATGTAAGCGCTGGTAGAATGGGAGAGCGATCGCTTAATATCAATTTGGGCAAGAGAAACTAATGTAGCCCCTACCGCTGTCATTGTCCCCACTACCACCAAAGTATTTAAAGCAAAGGGGGACAAAGATAACAATGGTTGAATCTTGTAGAGGACATAAGCACCCCCACCGACCACCAAAGAATTTCGCATTACCGAAGCCGGGTTTGGACCCTCCATAGCCTCATCTAACCACAAATGCAGGGGGAATTGAGCGCACTTACCCGCAGGACCAGCAATTAAACCCAAACAGAGAAAAGTTGCTGTCACAGGGTTTAAATCCGCAGTTTGCGCCCATTCATACAAATCGGAAAAGTTTAAACTGCCGGCTAGAGTAGAAAGAGTCACCACAGCCATTAACAGCAACAAATCGCCTACCCGCTTGGTTAAAAAAGCATCTCGCGCCGCCGTCACTACTAATGGTTGAGCATACCAAAATCCCACAAGTAAATAAGTAGAAAGAGTGAGAACTTCTAGCAAAGCATAGCTGAGAAACAAAGAATCACTAATTGCTAGACCACTCAGAGCAGCTTCAAAAAATCCTACCAGACCAAAAAACCTTGCTAAAGACCAATCTTTTTCCATGTAGCCGAGGGCGTAAATTTGCGCCAACAGACTTAATCCAGTAATTAAAACTGTTGCTCCAACACTGACTACGGACATTTCTAAAGCGAAAGATAATTGAAAATCAGCAGCTTGAAACCAAGTAATTACTAAATTTTGTTGCTCTCGATTCCAGATATCTTTAAATACTAATAAACTATGGACAAAACCCAAGATGGTAGTCAATAAGTTTAAGTAGGCAGCAGGTCTAGGCCCTGTACGGTGGATAATTCCTATGCTCCAAGGCAATGTTAAAATTGCTCCTAGTAAGCTATAAAGAGGTACGAACCAACTTGTTAAAAATAGAAACTCATTCATTTAATATTTTCCTTGACAACATCTTCCCGATTCTCTTAAACAGCCTTTAAATAATCATTTGCTCAAAAAACAATATCTTTGAGAAAATCTATGTTTTCTTAACTTTTTTTAGCTCAATTTGCCTAAGCATATTTACTTTAGATTAGCCTATTGTTGAGCAATTAAATATAATTTAACATTTTAGATATTCTATTAATTATTGAACAACATTTTTTATTTTTCTGCTTTCTTAAAATTTGTTTTTTAGATACATTGGTAAAATTTGCAGACTGTTTATGGCAATAGAGAACTCTGGGAAAGATATAGCCAGTAGCCCGTCTATCCCATATATAGCACTCACCAATCCTGCTCATCAAAGAATTAGCCCAGGCTATGAACTATAGTAATTCTCAAACTGATAAAGAAATTATAAAGCATAAGTTGTCACTCTAGGGATCAGTGAATTTTAAAGTCACAAAAGACCGCATGAACTTTTGTTAACTTTTTTTAATATATTTTATTACAAACTATTATAGTAATTTATGTTGCCAGGGATGCCAATCTTTCATAAGCTTAAATGTGGCAGTATTTTCGGATCAGGATGAGCATCCCCGTCCAAAATTTCCGCACATAGTTCTAATTTGATTAATTTTTTAGGAGTTCTGCGATGCCAATTGCAGTTGGAATGATTGAAACTAAAGGTTTTCCCGCAATAGTAGAAGCTGCTGACGCGATGGTGAAAGCTGCCCGTGTGACTTTAGTAGGATATGAAAAAATTGGTAGCGCTCGCGTTACAGTGATTGTCAGGGGAGATGTTTCTGAAGTGCAAGCTTCAGTAGCGGCTGGCGTTGAAGCAGCCAAAAGAGTCAACGGTGGTGAAGTGGTATCTACCCATATCATTGCCCGTCCCCACGAAAACCTAGAATACGTTTTGCCAATTCGTTATACAGAAGCAGTAGAACAGTTCCGCACTTAATTCTTCTAATTACTGTTTAAACGAAAAACATTAACTCGGCTGCTGGCTTGAGTTTAAATCTGGTACAAGTAAAAAATTTAATTTAAGGACAAAAACAAATGTCAATTGCAGTAGGAATGGTAGAAACTCTGGGCTTTCCCGCAGTAGTAGAAGCTGCTGATGCGATGGTGAAAGCTGCTCGTGTTACTTTAGTAGGCTATGAAAAAATCGGTAGTGGTCGCGTAACAGTTATCGTCCGTGGTGACGTTTCCGAAGTACAAGCTTCCGTAGGTGCTGGAGTAGAATCAGTTAAGCGCGTTAACGGTGGACAAGTGCTATCCACTCACATCATTGCTCGTCCTCACGAAAACTTAGAATATGTTCTTCCTATTCGTTATACCGAAGATGTAGAGCAATTCCGGGAAGGTGTAAACGCAATTCGTCCTTTTGGTAGAAGACCATAATTAATCATGCAAATTGCCAGAGTTCGTGGCACAGTAACTAGCACCCAAAAAGATCCCAGTCTGCGGGGTGTGAAGCTACTAATGTTGCAATTAATAGATGAAAATGGCAACCTCCTGCCAGTATACGAGGTAGCAGCCGATAACAGTGTAGGGGCAGGAGTGGATGAGTGGGTACTTGTAAGTCGTGGCAGTGCTGCTCGTCAACTATCAGGTAATGAACAACGACCCTTAGACGCATCAGTAGTGGCAATTATAGACACCATTCACGTTGAAGATCGTGTAATTTACAGCAAAAAAGACCAGTATAGATAGTCAGAGCAGAGGTAATAGGTAATGGGTAATAG
>JANMGZ010000696.1:0-6254 GCA_031374905.1 Dolichospermum sp. OTE_70_metabat_362_sub | reverse complement strand
AAAGTATTCAAGAATTACTCACACACGGTTGGTATGATATCGAATCTATTCCAGTAGATGAAAATAACAAAGATTTTACTCCAGATGAATTGTATGGAATGTTCTTAGAATTAAAAAATCAGGTAGATGAATTTGCAAAGGCAATTATCAAACCTTCTATAGAAATTACTCCATATTCAACATTAGAAACTACCTTATGGCAAAGTAAATTTGGTGGTTTACCTTACCTTCCTAAAAATACTCCTTATCCTGAAACCCCAGATGGTACTCCCCTCCATCTGTTAGCACAAATCAACTTTTCAGAAACTCCTACATTAGCAGATTTACCAGAAAAAGGGATTCTTCAGTTTTATATTGAAGCATCAGGTCAAACAGCCTTTGGAATTGAAGAATATCCGCAATTAAAACAAACTACTTTTCGAGTTATTTACTTTCCTGAACCAGATTTGAATATTGATAATCTCCTAGATAACTTTGACTTTTTGCCTCCAGGAATAGGTTTACCATTAGTAGATTGTCTGGGTTTAAATTTTGCTATTAAATCAACTCCCATGAGTGCATCAGATTATCGGTTTAGATCCTTAGTTAAAAGCCATTTTCCCATCTTTCAACAAAGTAATTTAACTAAAGCAATGGAAAATTCTTTAGAAGAACTCGTAGATGATTTTCTCAATGAATATGAAGAAAAATATGAGGAATTACTAGGAGGACATTGTTTAGGAGGATATCCGGCATTTGTGCAAAATGATGATCGTGCAGATTTGCAAGAAGAGGAAGGTTATGATTTTCTGCTATTGCAAATAAACTCTGATGATGAACATTCAATTATGTGGGGAGATGAGGGAGTTGGCAACTTTTTTATTCAGCCTTCTGCACTTAAACAGTTGAACTTTTCTAAGGTTTTGTACACTTATGCTTGTTGTTGATATGATGTTATGAGGATTGCCAATTTTCATTAGAACACAAGCGAAAGATCCCCGACTTCTTAATTTAATCTTTGGTAAATAATTGATAATTTATCAAAGAAGTCGGGGATCTAAAGTGGATGTTTTACCTGATAAGTAATCCCGAAACCTGCTTCTCCCAGGACTTTCTCGATAACGTATCTTCCATTCTGTACTTTATGCCTCTTTTGCCAAATCATCGTTTACAGATACAAAAAAATATTCATGTTTATTTTGGCATAGTTTGGATATAATTTGGGTAGAGATGTGGAATTAATTTGAGGTTAATGCAAAAATGACACAAGAATTAATAGACCTCAGAAATAGTATTTTAGAACAGCGTTATGGGGATGCTTTAGCTATTGTAGATGAATTAGAGGGGATGGGTAGACAAGCAATTTTACGAAATATTCAATCGTTTTTAGTTAGATTAATGATTCATTTAATTAAAAATCAAGTAGAACAACGTTTAACCAATTCTTGGGCAAATTCAATTCGTGGTTCAATTCGAGAAATTAAGAAAATAAATTTACAAGATAATAAAAATTCCTATTATGTCAAAATAGATGAATGGGAATTAATTCTAGAAGATGAATTTGAGGAAGCTATTCGTGATGCTAGTGATGAGGTAATGAATGGTACTTACAGTCCATTTAAACTTGCAGAAATAGTAGATAAAGAACAGATAATTAATGAATCAGAATTTTTATTGAAATTGACTTATGAATATTCCGTGAAGGAATTACCAGCGGTAATTGATGATTATTTAACTCAGTTACCTGGTGGTGAAGATTGGAAGTTAGGGAAAAGATGAAGCAAATTACAAATTACTACATCTTTACAAATATAAATTCTAATTTATCAATTTCCCTGCTGATATTTCCTCAAAGCCGCAATAATTTCCGCATTCGCTTCGGGAAAAGTAAAATTATCCAATTCATCCAAGCTTACCCAGCGAATTTCATCACATTCTATCGCTTGAGCAACACCCGCTAAATGTTGAGAATGATGGACTGTCAAAGTCACCCGCAAATGAGGATAAGTGTGATCAATAGTAATTAAATGTTCTCCAACTGCAATTTCTATGCCCAACTCTTCCGAAATTTCTCGTTTAATACATTCTTGAATAGTTTCACCAACTTCAATTTTTCCCCCCGGAAATTCCCATAAACCACCCATTGCACCTGTAGGAAGTCGTTTATCAATTAAAATCTGTTTTTGGTCATTCCAAATAACAGCAACACCAATAATTTTATGAGGGATAGAAATACTTTCATTCATATAGGGAACAGGGAACAGGGAATAGGGAACAGGGAATAGGGAACAGGGAACAGGGAACAGGGAATAGGTTCTTTCAAATTACCCATTACCTATTACCAATAAATCACAAATAAATAACAAAAAACTCGGTAGACTAATTATATCTCTACCGAGTTGATATTTATTTTGAAACTTTTCCTAAAATAAGATTATTCAATTTCGCTACTGTTAGCTTCTGTTCCTTGAATAACCGTATCAAAACCCATTCTTTGTTCTGCATTCCGCAAAAAATAACCACTAATCATTGCAGATGCTAATAAGCGACCTAAATTTTCCCGATTAGTAGAAATAGTAATACCGAACTGTTCAGAAGGTAAATTTCCTAAAAGTCCGATAATATTCCGTTCCATTACCTGCAAAACTTCCGTAGAAGTGGGTTTAGATAATTGGTTAACTGTTTCTGGACTTAATGATTTAACGTATTGCCATAATAAATTACTTGTTTCCGACTCACTATTAAAAAATTCTGATACTCGATTAGATTTGTTACTCACCTTTGACCTCCTGTACTGCCACTACTAACGACGGTGTTTGTGACTGGAATAACTAGTAGTTGTTGCTTATTCGATTTAGTTGACTATTATATAATTCATGTCCACTAATCTAACAGTTTATTCCTTTCGAGGGAGTCGGTTTAACCGTACTAAAATAGGAGTGTTTTTCACCTATTGAGTGAGTATGGGTGGGGAAACTCCACCCACAAAACAAAAATAACTGACTAACTTGCAAGATACTCATTCATTGTGGCTTTAGATTTGCGGAGTTTATTTAAGGCTTCGCGTTCAATTTGGCGGACTCTTTCCCGGCTAATATTCAGGATTTCACCAATTTTAGCCAAAGTTAAGGATTGTCCATCTACTAAACCAAAGCGGAGACTAATGACTTCCTTTTGTTGGGGAGTGAGTTCTGACATCATCCGTTCTAAGTCATAGGATAGGGAAGTTTGCATGACAAAATCTTCCGGTGTTGCCCCTGTGTCTTCTAACATTTCCCCCAGTTCGGTGTCATAGTTATCTCCTAGACGCAAATCTAGAGATAATGGTAAACGGGCTTTTTCTAAGTAATCTCGCACCTGTTTAGGTGTCAAATCTAATTCTTGGGATAATTCTGCTACTGTGGGCGCACGTCCTAAACCTTGGGATAGTTGTCGCTGGGCTTTTTTAATTTTGTTGAGTTTTTCCGTAATATGAATAGGCAAGCGAATAGTCCGGGCTTTTTCAGCAATAGCACGAGTAATGGCTTGGCGTATCCACCAATAGGCATAAGTTGAAAATCTATAGCCTTTGGTAGGGTCAAATTTTTCTACACCCCGTTGCATTCCGATACTGCCTTCTTGAATGAGATCAAGTAAGTCAACATTACGTTTAATGTACTTTTTGGCAACGGACACGACTAAGCGGAGATTGGCTTCTACCATTTTCCGTTTAGCTATTTCACCAACAGCGATCGCCTGATTTAATTCTGATACTGTTAAATCGGACGCTGTTGCCCATTCTTCTACACTTGGTTCATGACCTAACTGGGTAGCAAGACCTTCCCGGATCTCATGCAAAGCAGTAGATCGTTGCACCTGTTTACCATAAAAAATCTCTTCTTCGTGGGTGAGGAGTGGCACACGGCCAATCTCACGCAGGTAAGTCCGCACGAGGTCGGTGGCTGATTGAGCGGTCTTCATGGCGCTACTCTTGGGTAATGGTGGGTTTGCTGATAGGGTCGTTAACGAAATAACGTTTTGAGTTGGTCACACCCGATCAACTCAGGTTACTCTTATTTGGGAAATTAGGTACTTTACTGCTAAAGGTTACATCTGTCTCCTTGTTTTCACAAGTATCTATAGTTAGATACACAGTAGCAAGTCAAACATTTTTTGTGTTTTCAGGAATATTAATAATTGTAACATTTATGAGAATAACTTGACTATAGGGAAACCCGCACTTTGGCAGTAATTCGAGATCACTTAGGACGCTGAAATTACTGAAAAGCTTAGATTTACTGGGATAACGATCAATTCTCTAGCGAAGAAATAGCTTCCTCATATTTGTTAAAATATCTCAATGATAACCATAATGATTTTTTTGTAACAATTGCTTAACAATGTCTGAACTATGATTCTTGTGATTAATTTGATTAAGATGATGGATCTATCGTAAAAATCATAGATTTCTGCCAAAAACTAGCAAAATAATCATAAAAATCATCAAAATCACAAAAATCATAGTTTAGACAATTAACTCATGGGACAATATTCTTGGATCACCTTGACATCTAAAGTCGTATTTTGCAGAGAACGGATAGCAGCGGCTGTGGCTCTAGCACCTGCAATAGTGGTAATGATAGGGATTTTGTAGCCTAAAGCTGTGCGACGAATTAGCTTAGAATCGGCATGAGCTTCTTCTCCAGAGGGTGTATTAATAATCAATTGGATGTTTTGATTTTTAATCGCATCCAGGACATGAGGACGACCTTCATGGAGTTTGAGGACTGATTTCACCTCTAACCCTTGTTCTTGCAGAACTTGGCGTGTCCCTTGGGTAGCCATGATTGTAAAGCCTAACTTAATAAACTCCTTGACTACATCTGCTGCGAGAGGTTTATCTCTGTCACTCATAGACACAAATACAGTTCCCTGAAGGGGTAATTTTTCCCCTGCGCCTAATTCGGCTTTCGCAAAGGCGCGGCCGAAATCGCTGTCAATGCCCATTACCTCCCCTGTGGAGCGCATTTCGGGACCCAAAATGGTATCTGTACCAGGGAACTTACTAAATGGTAAAACGGCTTCTTTAACGGCAATATGAGTAGGAATGACTTCTTTTGTAAATTTCACTTCCTCTAAGGTTTTACCCGACATAACTAAGGATGCGAGTTTGGCTAATTGTACGCCTGTGGCTTTAGATACAAAGGGAACAGTCCGTGATGCTCTGGGGTTAGCTTCTAAAATATACACTTGGGGAGAATAACCATTTGCACCAACCACAGCAAATTGAATATTCATTAATCCCACTACAGATAGAGCTTGTGCTAGTTGAACCGTCCATAACCGGATTTGGTTGAGTACGGCTGGAGAAAGGGAAATGGAAGGTAAGGAACAAGCTGAGTCACCGGAGTGAATCCCCGCTTGTTCTATGTGTTCCATGATGCCACCGATGACGACATTACCCGTATGATCAGCGATCGCATCTACATCCACTTCAATGGCGTTTTCTAGGAACTTATCAATTAAAATTGGGTGTTCTGGTTCTACCAGAACAGCAAATGTCATGTAGCGTTCTAACTCAGTATCGGAATAAACGATTTCCATCGCTCGTCCGCCTAATACATAACTAGGACGCACTACCACAGGATATCCAATGCGTTTAGCCACAATTAAAGCATCTTCGTAACTTCTCGCCATACCATTAGGCGGTTGAGCGATATTTAATTCTTGAAGAATCTTTTCAAACCGTTCCCGATTTTCCGCCATATCTATAGAATCGGGTGATGTTCCCCAAATCTCTGTATTTTGGATTTTGGATTTTGGATTTTGGATTTCCTGATTTTTGGCTGCTTGTTGTTGAAGATATTCTTGCAGGGGAATGGCTAATTTTAATGGTGTTTGTCCACCGAATTGGACAATTATCCCCACGGGGTTTTCGGCTTCGATAATATTGAGAACGTCTTCTTTAGTTAATGGTTCAAAATACAGGCGATCGCTGGTATCGTAATCTGTAGAAACAGTTTCTGGGTTAGAATTGACCATAATTGTTTCATACCCGGCATCATGTAGAGAATATGCAGCATGACAACAACAATAATCAAACTCAATTCCTTGACCAATGCGGTTTGGACCACCACCCAAAATCATCACCTTGGGTTTATCTGTTGGTAATACTTCCGTTTCTTCTTCGTAGGTAGAATAGTAATATGGAGTCAAGGCTTCAAATTCAGCCGCGCAGGTATCAACGGTTTTGTAAACTGGGATAACCTCTAACTGTTTGCGATATGTGCGAACTT
>JANMGZ010000690.1:0-5806 GCA_031374905.1 Dolichospermum sp. OTE_70_metabat_362_sub | reverse complement strand
ACAGCAAATCATAACGTCCGCAGATCGAAAAATCACGGAACTAAAACAACAGCGTAAACAACTATCTCGACAATTACAAACAGAAATGCACGCTGCTTATAGCTTAACTAATTTTCAAGGAGAATCTTTATCTTTACAGCAATTATTACCAGCAGGAACACCAACAGGAACAGGAGAATGTTGCGCTCCTAAATTATTACATTATGCAGCTACTCATGGATTAAAACCTTTAGCAATGGCTGAATTTTGGTGGGGTAATTCTACTGTAGAGGATAAAAAACAGGGAGAATTTTATGGCGCTTGTTTAGAAAGATGTCAGCCATTAATGGGATTTTTACTGTCGGGATTAAAGCCAAATAAAGTAGAGATAATTTATGAAGATGAATGGCTAATTGCTGTAAATAAATCATCAGGATTATTGTCTGTACCTGGTCGTTATTTTCATAATCAAGATAGTGTTATTAGTCGTTTACGTTGTTTATATAATCAAGAAATCATCGCAGTACATCGTTTAGATCAAGATACTTCGGGGATTTTGTTAATAGCTAAAGATGCAGTTACTTATTTTCAATTAAGTCAACAATTTCAACAAAGACAAATTCATAAAATTTATGAAGCTTTACTTGCAGGTTATCTAACTATTAATGAAGGTGAAATTAATTTACCTTTGTGGGGAAATCCTGATCATCGTCCTTATCAAGAAGTGGATTTATCACGAGGTAAACCTAGTTTAACTCACTTCCGCGTTATGGATAGAGAAGAAGATTGTACCCGTGTTGAATTTGTACCGTTGACTGGACGTACTCATCAATTACGGGTTCATGCTGCGGATACAAAAGGACTGGGAATGGCGATTTTGGGGGATAAACTCTATGGTTGTCATGGTGATACTGATAAATTATGTCTGCACGCAAGAGAGTTGAGGTTTCAGCATCCTCATGTAGGAAAAATCTTGCACTTACAGGTAAAAACACCGTTTTAATTAGGACATCTAATTTGTAAAGATATATTGACAAATACTTAAAAATTTGTAACATTATATTTATGACAAAAAGCTCAGGTTAGTTTTAATAATTAACCACCTATAAATACAGATAAATTTATTTTCTTATTAAGGTAATTAAGATGAGTTATAAACTGTTGTTTAAATCTCCAAGTCCAGGGTTAATTGGTTTAATGCTTGCGGCTACTGCGATTCCAGTAGGAATTGTTATTTATGGGGTTTCTAATTTTGGACAAATGGGTAAAACTTCCGTAACTGAGTCAAAACCAATTGCACCTATTCCACAAATAGTTACTGCGTTAGGAAGACTAGAACCAGAAACAGAAGTGATTAAATTATCTGCACCTTTAGCATTAGATGGCGATCGCATTGCCCAAGTATTAGTTAAAGAAGGTGATAATGTTAAAATAGGTCAGGTAATTGCTATTTTACAATCCCGTGATCTTTTAAAAAATTCTGTTATTCAAAGTACGCAACAAGTGAAAGTTGCGAAAGCTAAACTACAACAAATTAAAGCTGGGGCTAAATCAGGAGAAATCAAAGAACAGGCGGCAATTGTTGATAGAGTTAAGGCACAATATACAGGAGATAAACAATCCCAACAGGAAAATATTGCCCGCATATCAGCCCAATGGGAAGGTGATAGAATTGCCCAAACAGCAACTATTAATAAATTAACAGCAGAACTCAAAAATGCAGAATCAGAATATCAACGCTATCAACAATTATTTTCAGAAGGGGCAATTTCTAATTCTGTAATTGATAGCAAACGGTTAAATGTAGAAACAGCTAAACAGACATTAAGTGAATCCCAAGCTATTCTCAACCGGATTAATACTACAGCGAATAAACAATTAGCAGAAGCTAGAGTTGCCCTGAACCGGATTAATACTACTAGCAATCAACAAATTAGTGAAACTCAAGCTAAATTGAATAGTATTGCCGAAGTTCGTCCTGTAGATGTGCAATTAGCGCAAACAGAAGTTGAAAGTGCGATCGCTAATCTTAACCGGGCAAAAACCGAACTAGAAGCAGCTTATATTCGCGCCCCTATGGTAGGAAAAATTCTCAAAATTCATACCCGCGTAGGTGAAAAAATTGGTGATCAAGGGATTGCTGACTTTGCCCAAACTAACAAAATGATGGCAGTAGCAGAAGTTTATCAAACCGATATTAGCAAAATAAAATTAGGACAAAAAGCCATAATTACTAGTCAAGGATTTACAGGAGAATTACAAGGTACAGTGCAGCAAATTGGCTTACAAGTCAACCGTCAAAATGTTTTTAGTGATCAACCAGGAGAAAATTTAGACAGTCGGATTGTCGAAGTAAAAATTCGTCTAACTCCTGAAGATAGTAAAAAAGTTTCTGGCTTAACTAATTTGCAAGTACAAACAGCAATTAAATTGTAATTTATTTCCCATCAAGGTGCATAAAAATAAAACTCATGATTAATCAAATCTTTCGGAAAACGCCCCTCGCTTGGCGACAATTAATGAAGGAAAAAACGCGGCTAGTGGTTGCAGTGGCAGGAATTTCCTTTGCGGATATGTTGATATTTATTCAGATGGGTTTTGAAAGTGCATTATTTGATGCTGCTATTCAACCTCATCGCAATTTACAAGCAGATTTAGTCTTAATAAATCCTCAATTTCAAACCCTATTTTCAGTCAAAAGCTTTTCCAGAGAAAGGCTTTATCAAGCATTAAGTTACAACGGTGTAAAATCAGTTAGTTCTATTTACATTAGTACAGGACAATGGCGCAATCCTCAAACAAGAATGGATCGATCTATTTTAGTTTGGGGTGTAGATCCGTCCGCACCAGGTTTAAAATTTCCTGAAGTTCAGGCTAACAAAGATTATCTCAAACAATTAAATCAAGTTCTTTTTGATGAAGCCAGTCGTCCAGAATATGGAGAAATTGGCAAGATTTTCCGCGCAGATGGGAAATTTAACGCTGAATTAAGCGGTAAAAATATCAGTGTTAAGGGTTTATTTCAAAATGGTGCTTCCTTCGCTGCGGATGGAAATGTAGTAGTTAGTGATTCTACTTTTTTGCAATTATTTCCTACTCGCAAAGCTGATCAAATTGAAGTTGGGTTAATTACTCTTCAACCCGGTGCTGATATTGAAAAAGTTAGAAAACAACTGCAAATAGGATTAAATCCAGATCCTAAAAATCCCTTTGTTGAAGTTGGTACTCCCGAAACATTTGCCCAAAAAGAAAAAACTTATTGGGCTAATGGTACAGGGATTGGTTTTATTTTTAGTTTGGGTGTGATAGTTGGTTTTATTGTTGGTATTGTCATTGTTTATCAAGTTCTTTATTCTGATGTTTCTGATCATTTACCAGAATACGCTACTCTCAAAGCAATGGGTTATACTGATAATTATCTATTGAGAGTTTTATTACAAGAAGCATTGTTATTAGCTGCATTCGGTTATTTACCAGCATTTTTCCTATCTTTTGGGCTATATCAAGTTACTTTTGCCGCAACTCTGTTACCAATATATATGAAGGTAGATCGGGCAATTAATGTTTTTATATTAACAGTAATTATGTGTACTGTTTCTGGCGCAATTGCCATGCGAAAACTTCGTTCTGCTGATCCAGCAGATATTTTTTAAACTCACAATTTTTATATCTCACGCAAAGGTGCAAAAGTAAAAAAATATGTCATTAGAAGTTACAACTATTTCTAGTTCAGAAACGGTTATTTCTGTTGTTAATCTCAATCATTTTTTTGGTAAAGGCGCACTCCAAAAACAAGTATTATTTGATATCAATTTAGAAATTAATGCGGGAGAAATTGTGATTATGACTGGTCCTTCTGGTTCAGGTAAAACTACTCTCCTATCATTAATGGGGGGTTTACGTTCTGCCCAAAATGGCAGTTTGCAAATATTAGGACAGGAAATGTCTGGAGCAAGTAAAGGACAATTAACTAAATTACGCCGCCAAATTGGTTATATTTTCCAAGCACACAATTTGATGAGTTTTTTAACAGCAAAAGAAAATGTGCGGATGTCTTTGGAGTTACATGAAAATTACCTCAAAGACGATATTAATGCCAAAGCGACAGCAATATTAGAACACGTCGGTTTAGGAGAACGTGTTAATTACTATCCAGAGAATTTATCAGGTGGACAAAAACAACGGGTAGCTATAGCTAGGGCTTTAGTTAGTCATCCGAAAATAGTATTAGCAGATGAACCAACAGCTTCATTAGATAAACAATCTGGACGCGATATAGTGGAATTAATGCAAATGTTAGCAAAAGAACAAAACTGTACTATCTTATTAGTCACCCATGATAACCGCATTCTAGATATAGCTGATCGCATTATTTACATGGAAGATGGACACTTGAAAAGTGATGGCTTGATATTTTAATCGTGTTTAAAGGTGTTTTTAACTCTTTTAGGGGATGACTTTTATTCTCGCCAACCTATTTGTAAATTAGCATTAAAACAAGGCTATAATTTTATTTTCGTTTGTCTCGAAACGTCACATAAAACTTTATATGAATGGCTAGAATTCTTAGAAAAAGTTTGAGAATTTACAACCCTTGAAAAGAAACAATGGGATGGGCAAAAAAATCTAATTTATTGTTATACTTCTAGAGTTCCCTTAAAAGATGAAAATTCAAGTCTCGAAGTTAATTGGTGCGCAGTGACTGTTATTAATGAGAAAACATCAGAAATTATCTACCAAAATAATTGGATAACTAATCATAAAATTACTAAAAATAATGTTGAAAGAATTGTCAAAGCTGCACGCAGCAGATGGAAAGTTGAGAATGAAGGGAATAACGTCCTTAAAAATCACGGTTATACAGCGGTTTTCGCTCTTATAAGGTACATCTTAGCCCCCTCCTCGCTTGCGGGGAGGGGGTTGGTCCCTAAATCCGCCGATATATTTTTTAAACGAAGATTTTTAATCTTTACCAAATCCTCATAATCATTCATCGAAATAATAGCCACATAATTGCGATCATGTTGCTTAACAAGAATGGGTTCTTGTTGGGCGCTATCCATAATGTAAGCAAAATCTTCCTTTACTTCTGAAACTGAAACTTGTCGCATTACATTTTGTTTGAGAAATAACTCTGCTCATTGTAACATAACCTATATGGCGATAGGGAAACGCTTCGCTATCGCAGATTTTATCATCAACGTAGGGGTTGAACATTGTTCAACCCCGTAATCTTCAATAACACCAACAAACTTTGGGCAAAATGATATTCTGTGCGATGATTACAGTGATATTTTATTTAATTAAAAAAATTGAGAAACGCAATGATAAACTTAGCATTAGTACAACAGAAAATTTGTGTGATACTATTAAGGTAATTGGAATTCGTTTGAGCAAACAGTAATGATAACTGAATACATTGCCAAAGCCATGCAAAAAGCAACCTATGAGTTGCTAGAAGACGGTACTTTTTACGGGGAAATTCCTGATTGTGAAGGTGTTTGGAGTCAAGCCAACACCCTGGAATCCTGTCGAGAGAACTTGCAAGATGCTTTAGAAGGCTGGGTTATCTTGGGAATCCGTTTGGGTCATCAATTCCCCGTGCTTGATGGTGTCGGCTTAAATTCACTACAAGAGGTTGCCTGATGCCTACTTGGAAAGCCATAAAATGGCGGGAACTGGTTATTTTTCTTAAAGAAGCAGGCTTTGAAGGCCCTTATTCAGGTGGTAAACATCAATACTTGGTTAAGGGAGAACTCAAACTCACGATTCCTAATCCTCATGAGGCGGACATTAGCATAGGTTTATTGAGTAAAATACTAAAACA
>JANMGZ010000688.1:0-1915 GCA_031374905.1 Dolichospermum sp. OTE_70_metabat_362_sub | reverse complement strand
TCTTCAAGATATGATCAATCTAATGATCAATCTATGCCCTATTCCAGCAATGAGAGCTATCCTGGGCGTAACAATAAGTATGGCAATTAATACTCTTCCTCAATAGGCAAAATATCTAACTAAGCTATCTTTGATAGTCTTAGTTCTTCAACCTTTTAGTTATAGGGTGAGGAGAAATTTTTAGCTAAATTGCTTGATATCAAGCATCGGTAGTATCTTATCTTCTGATTTGTAAATGTCTATATGTACCTCAGAGAAATAAAGATAGAAACCTGCCAAAATTCGAGCTTAACTTTCTCCTCTCTCCTTTTTCTACATGAGGCTTTAAAATTGTAGTAGTCTGTCTCTATTCAAAAAATAAATTAATTTATTTGAATCAAAAGGTATAAATTATTTGAATCAAAAGATATAAATTCTAAAATAGTATTTATAACTATAGAATCATTAAATGAATCACAAATATCTTTATAAAAGTAAATATGGTTCTCTGAAACCTATAAACAATTAATCGAGGTCAATAATTACTATGTCAAAGCAAAATATTCCATCTCAAAATATCCCATCTGATTTAGTTGTAGAACTATCCTTAGAGGAACAGCAACTTCTATCTGGTGGTAACAGAGGCTTCGGTGGTTCCAGACCTAGACGGCGCTTCTTTTTTGGTAGCTTCGGATTCAACCGTCGCTAGTAATTAAACTAGCCGAATTTATTTAGCTTGGCGTTGGTGAATTAAGGTATGAAATTCCTAAATTGAACCTTTAAAACTCTTACCTTTGCGCCTTTGCGCCTTTGCGTGAGACTAAAATTCATACCCTTAATCAGCAACGCCGAATTTTGAAACCTCTAAGTATTCGTAGGGTGCGTTAGGTTACGCACAAAGCACCTTAATTTCGATAAACGGTGCGTTACGCTAACGCTAACGCACCCTCGTATTGCTATTTACTTCCTCACCAATCCAATTAAGTAAAATCGGATTTACTAACTCAGGAGCTTCATCTTGAGGACAGTGACCAACACCTTCTAAAGAAATAAACTTTTGAACTTGGGGAAAATTGGCTAACTCCCTACCTAAATTAATCGGTTCCCAAGGGTCAGCCGTTCCCCATAAAATAATTACTGGACAAGATAATATAGGTAATAAGTCCTCCGGTAAAGGACCACTAGAATAAGCAGTAAAAGCCAGAAATACAGCCGCAGCACCAGGATCTTTTGCTGGTGTCATCAAAATATCAACCAACTCATCTGTTACCGCTTCCCCATTAGCATAAGCTTGTAAAAGAATTTTTTTAACCGTTTGTGGTTGAGCTAGGCGATTAAAAAAGAAATCACCTACTGATTTAATTGCCAAAAAGTTTTGGAGAATTGGCGCACCAAACCGCTTTATCCAAGGTAAAGTCACCCGTTTGCGATCATGTAATAACCGCAAAGAGCAGTTAAGCAAAGCAGTTCCCAAAGCCATATCCGGGCTAATTACCGCAGCTTGCATAGCGACAATACAACCAATAGAATTTCCCACTAAAAACGCAGGTTCACCCACTACTTCCCGACAAAAATCCGCTACTTGTTGTCCCCAAGTTTCTAGGGTATAGGTAATTTTTTCTCCTGGGTTGGGTTTAGCAGAACCCCCAAAGCCAATTAAATCAATCGCATAAACCCGGCATTTTGTAGCTAAAGCGGGGATATTTTTCCGCCAATGTCCCCAGGATGCACCAAATCCATGGATAAGAATCACAGCAGGTCCAGTAGTACCTTGTGTTTGGTAACAAATGGGGAAATCTTGCCAAATCCAGGTTTTTGTAAAAGCTTGCATGGGAAATATTATTAACGATAAATGAACATTAAATAGGTCGGCATTGCACAAAACCAAGTATGAATTTAGGTATAGAGCCGAGAATCCCTACCCATGGAACGTCTC
>JANMGZ010000530.1:0-13979 GCA_031374905.1 Dolichospermum sp. OTE_70_metabat_362_sub | reverse complement strand
TACCAAGCTCCAAAACCCTCTATTTTTGGTTGCCAGGGTTTTTGACCTGTCAGCATTTCAAACATCATTACACCTAAACTATAAATATCTGAACGACTATCTAGGTTCTTGCCTTCTAGTTGTTCAGGAGAACAGTATGGTAAAGTTCCATAAAATCCTTTATTATTAGTAATTGCTGCTGTAGTATTTAGGAATTTAGCAATACCAAAATCTAATATTTTAGCTAATTTACCCAAAATAGGATCAGGGGTGATAATAATGTTAGCTGGTTTAATATCTCTATGAATTAATGGATAAATTTTTCCATCAATATTAACACCTTGATGAGCGCATTTTAAGCCTAAACAAATTTGACGTAATAAATGGAGAAACATTGGTAAAGTTAGAGGAATTAATTCTTTTAAATTTTGTCCAGATAAATACTCCATTACATAATATGGGTTGCCATGACTAGTTACACCATAATCAAAAGCACGAATAATATGAATACTTCTTTGGCTTAAAGCTGCACTGAGAAGAGCTTCACGGTTAAAGCTTTCTTGCATTTCAGTATCAATAACAGTTTGAGCTAAAAACTTAATGGCAACCGGTGTTCCTCCTAGCAGCATATCTTCTGCTAAAAATACCTCACCCATGCCACCTCTATCAATTAATGTTTTGATTTGATAACGGTTGTCTACCAACTCCTGGTTTTCAGAAAATGGATATGGACTATTGTTCACTTTGATAACCTCTATGGTTCAAGATAGGTCGATTTTGTAAAAAGTTAGAATGCTCGTTAAATCAGGAACATATAGAAATCCGGTTTAATATCTGACTAGTGCCGCATGACAAAAGGGTTTCACGGAACTTATGTATACTGAGTTTTATAATGCTTACTAATTATGAATATTTATGCCTAAATCTTTTTTAAGAATTTATCAAATAACTTATTTATCCATGATTTAATATAACCTTTAATTTTGTGTCTGTCTTCATTTAGATTATCTGTTATTTCTAATTTAAATTTTTCAAAATCACTTTTAAGGAAGTTTTTAGCTTCCTGGCTGGAAATATTGCTATTTTCTAGATAACTCACATTTATACAGTCAGTCAAATATTGAAGTTGTGTAGCACTTAAAGTTAAAGTCATAACTTGGGGTTGATGATTAGGGTTTTCTAAAGTAAAAAATAACAAATGATAATATCCTATCTTTTCTAAAGATTTGACAACTTTTTGCCCAATTTTATTTTTTATATCTAAATAGTTAGATAACCATCTAGTTAAGGAAAATTCTTCATCATTCAAAATTATGATCCATAATATCATTGGGTATACCTCAAATTGACTAATAAATTTAGTCTGATGTTTCTTATTAATAAATTTATCAATTTCTTTTTGAGGTAGCATTGCCCAAAAGGTAGGGATACAACCTTGTTGTGTATATAAAAGCTGAGAAAATCCAATTGGTGCTACTGGTTTATGTTTCGGCCATTTTTTTTGCAAACATTCTTTTTCCGTAATAGATGTAATCGGTATTAATTCTACTGCTGGTGTGGGAGTAAATTTTTGATTCTCGCTTGTATTATCATAAATCAATGGATTATCTTGATCTAATTGTGTTTTAATTTTGGCTAAAATATCTAATATTTCGTTAACACTTTGAGGTCTTTTATTTGGATCTTTAGCTAAACAATGGATAACTAATCTTTGTAATTCATCAGGAACTTCAATTTGAGGATTTACTTCTGCAAATGTCCGCGGATTATGAAAATGATGAAGTTGATACCACATACTAAATGAATGACTAGTATTATGCAACGGATGTTTCCCTGTTAACATTTCAAACATTAATAGTCCCAAACTGTAAATATCAGAACGTGCATCTATGTATTCTTGTCCTTCCATTTGTTCTGGAGATGAGTATGGTAAACTACCAATAAAAGATTCCGTTAGTGTCATTCCACTAGTTTCTGTTAAAAATTTAGCAATTCCAAAATCTAGAATTTTTACCATTTCTGATTTTTTTCCAGTTTCGTTAATAAATATATTTTCTGGTTTGATATCTCTGTGAACTATAGGATAAATTTTACCTTTGAGGTGAACACCTTCATGAGCGCAATGCAATCCTAAACATATCTGTTGACAAATCTCTAAAAATATTGGCAAATTCAAATAATTTTTTTTAATAATTAAGTTTAATGGTCTACCGCGCAGATATTCCATCACATAAAAGGGAATTTTATGATCAGTTACTCCATACCCTAATAAACGAACAATATTTTTACTTTTCTTGCCTAATTGGGCATTTACAAAAATTTCTCTGCCAAAACGTTCTGCTACCTGCTGATTACTAAGATGCAAAGTGAGAATTTTTACTGCTACCAGCTTACACCCTTTGGAAACATCTTCTGCCAGGTAAACTTTTCCCATTCCTCCTTGTCCTAGTAATTCTCTGATTAAATAGCGGTTATTTAATAACTGGTCAATGAAAATGTCTGATTTTGTTGTTTTATTATTCATAAGTCAGGATTCAGAATAATCTATGAAACTAATATTTGATTTTTGAAATATTACATAGGGTAAGCATTACTAGACCTTTGAAATAAATAAAGTAGTAAGAAGCAATTAATAAAAGTCTTTATCTAATGAATTTCCCAAGATATAACCCAGTTAAAACAAGCATAAAAAAGTAAAAACCTATTCTTTAGATGATTGCAAAACATCATTAAATAAACTACGCTTTTGAGCATAACTATTTTGATAAATAATCATATCTCTTACCAACATAATTTATCCTGAAAATGGGTTATGGCTTTACTTTTTAATAATCGCTAAAAGCTTGCTCGAACAAAGTTTACATCGCTGATATAGCAAGAGTTAGGAATAAAAGTCTCTCGATATATAGGCTATGAGCTAATTTTTGTACATAATCCAAGTATATACTACTATAGCAACAGTATAAGCTATTAGCCATTCTCAGTATACATTCTGAGTTAAGATAATGGCAAGATGCTGATATCGGACTTTTCCCATTAACTGTGTTGAATCAGTTTGCAGCACTCAAAAAGATCATATAAATTTGACCAATCACCCTATAGTAATTGGAGTCCACGAAAAGTATTAAGTTGCTTTTTGAATCTCCTGGAGGACAATTTTTACTTTTTTATCTCACCTTAAACCGTATTGTACCTTAGAAGTGCGTCAGAAAATCTTTTAACTCTAGACTCACTCTATTATGATATATGCCAATAATTTTTAGATTATGGCATAAAAGCTAATGCTGATCATCCGTTAAATTATTAACTTAAAACTCTTATATTTGGGTAAGGTTATAAAAAAGCTATCTATGATCTTGAAATTATCCTATAAATAATAGATAATACAACGTAACAACCAAATAAATATTAGCACTCACAAGGCTTGAGCGCTAATTGCTGACTTAATATGGAAACCGATGTACTAGGCAGAAATTCTACTTTTTTTAGATAGAGTTAACGGACTTTTCCACAGTAAGTTTTTGCCTAAAATTCAAGTTTCTCAGCAATTGATAAATTCATTAGGAGGACTAGAATGATTAAATACAGTTTCAATCTGGTAGGCGTATCTCCTGTTTTGCATTTTTTCAATCATCAACAACAGAGTTTAGGAAAACCGCAGCACCAAGGCATAGAATATCTAGGAACTTATACTTGTACATTAGATGCCTTTCTAGCATCTATAGAACCAGTCCCTGTAAAATGGGGTTGGAACTTAGACCAAGTAGTAGATACGGTAATTGAGTTTTGGATGAATAATGCTGAAAGTATTAACTATTGGAAATCTCGGTTAAACGATGCCGGAGATAATAATTTACTCGTAGCTAGAGTGGCAGATATCAACTCTTTACCAGGAGAACTTGAATCACTATTAGGCAAAAATTTATAACTCTTAACTATCATTTTCTATCGCGTGGAGAATTTTCAAATACAATTCTTCCACCCTCTTTGCTGCTACTTTACCACTAGCAGCATAGTGATTTAACCCAGGAGAACCATTTACTTCAATTAGCGTATAATCTACCATTGGTATAGTGATATCATGGGTGAGTATGTCCACTCCTGCTAATCTTAATCCGATATCTTTAGTAATATTAATTGCTAATTGCTGAAAATCAGGATGAATACTTTCAGAAAAATCTACTGCTTCACCTCCACTAGACAAATTAGCACTATCCAAAAGATGGACAATAATATCATTATTAACTACACTATTCCAATCAAGATTTTGCATTTTTAATTTTTGGGAAATGCGAAAATCATCAAATTTAATTACATTTTTTCTTCCCGTGCTAACAAATTTTTCCTGCTTTTGTTGTAGCAATTCTAAAACATTAGATATCCCATCACCAACAACAAATAAGGGAATTCTTTGATAAGCTGTAATCACCTCATTATCCAAAACAACTATTCTATAGTCATTACCACTATAAAACTTTTCGACAATCAATCCTGATTTAATTTGAAATATTTTATTAGCTACATTATAATATTCTGCTTGATTATATACCTTAGTCACTAATATGCCTTGACTAAGATTCAAGGGTTTAACAATTACCGGAAATCCGATTGATTGTGCATAATTAAATCCATCATCAATATTTCGAGGATGAGCTATTTTAGCACATAACTGATCCGTAAAAAATGTTTTTCCCTCTGTGACTCGATATCCAAATTGCTTTAAGAAAAAATTACTATAGGCTTTATCTTTGACTAATTCGGCTGAAGCAAAACCGTTAATATTCAATTTTGCATGACTAAAAACTGACTTTTTCCCATTTTTAAAAGTAATGTGTCCCACAAATTCATATTCTGGTTCAACTAAAACTACAGCCCCTATTTGCAATGCTACTTTTTGAATAATTGATGTGATTGACATTTTTATTTTGCTAGATAATATCAAATAATTAAAATTTGATATAGTTTATACCAAATTTATTGTTCTTGTGTGAGTTTAAATACTGATTTATTCAGTATATATACCTCTGAATTAAATAAAACCAAAGATTATCAAAAAATAAGTTGTTGCACCAAGTATTGACAATTTTAAAAATATGTAATAACAAGGTGGCATCATCAATAAAAGACGCTAGTAAATCTTTGGTTAAAAGACATACTAACGCCCTTCACTCAACTTCATACGCATAAAATAATCATGCCACAAAATACGGATTACAAAAATATCACTTCAGAAAATCAAACGATGCCTGCGGCAAGAGAAGATAACGCCTACAAAAAAAGGCTGAATGGTTGGGCCGTAGCCCGTGTCGTTACCGAACAGGAAAAAGTAATTGTTTCCAGATTTCGTAGTCGTTCCGATGCCGAAGGCTATATTCAGCACATTCGTCAAATGATTCCTGATAGTGTTTTTGAGCTTTTCTTTGATTGCCAACGGGAAGAAGTTGTTATGTAAATTTACAAAAGGCAAGAGGCAAAAGGCAAGAGGCAAGATAAATATTCTCCTCATTCCCTCGTTCCTGATTCCATTGCTAACTTACACAGCAGTCAGTAGTCCATTGTGCTTGAGTAAAGCCTTGGTACTGGGTTCTCGTCCCCGGAAGGTTTTAAACACATCCATTGGATGCTGACTGCCACCTAGAGCTAACACCGTATCTCGGTAACGTCTGCCAATAGCGTGAATTGCGACTTCATCTTCTAAGCCCGCTTCTTCAAAAGCAGCAAAAGCATCAGCACTGAGAACCTCTGCCCACTTGTAGCTATAGTATCCGGCTGCATAACCCCCTTCAAAAATATGACCGAAAGCACATAAAAACGCATCTTCGGGTAATGGTGGTAATACAGTCGTCAACTTAGCAATCCGGTGTCGCACATCTGTGATGGTTTCCTGACTATTGGGACAATAGCGATAATGCAATTCCAAATCAACACTACTAAAATCTAGTTGCCGCAACATAGTTGAACCACTCATATAGTTACGTGCTGCTAAAAGTTTTTGGTAATAATGCTCCGGTAATGCTTCTCCTGTTTCATAGTGTTTCGCCATGCCAAACAAAGTTTGGCGGTCATAACACCAGTTTTCCATAAATTGGCTCGGTAGTTCTACTGCATCCCACTCAACATTGTTGATACCTGCTGCTCCTAAGTAATCTACCTTGGTCAGCATATGGTGTAAACCATGTCCAAATTCATGGAATAATGTCTCAACTTCATCAAATGCCATCAAACTGGGATTACCATCCACAGGAGGAGTTTGATTACAAATCAAATAAGCTACAGGTAGGCGGATAGTAGTCGAACCATTTTCGGTAACTTTGCGACGATGAATGCAAGTATCCATCCAAGCACCACCACGCTTTTCAGCAGGACGACTGTACGCATCTAAGTAAAAATAGGCAATGGGTTCACCATATTTATCCGCTATTTGGAAATAACGGACATCCTCATGCCATATAGGTGCTTGACCATCAGCAGGAGTCACCCTAACTCCAAACAGCCTTTTCACAAGCCCAAATAACCCATCCAGCACTTGAGGGAGAGGGAAATAGGGCAGTAATTCCTCAGATGTAAAGGCAAATTGTTCTTCCCGTTGGCGTTCAGCCCAAAAACTAATATCCCAATGTTGCAAATCTTCTGCTTCTGCTGTTCCTTTATCTATTGCAAAAGCTTTAAGTTTTTCTAAATCTTTAACAGCGGCATCATAACTAGCTTGACGGAGTTCTTCTAATAGCTTTTCTACAGAGGGAACATCCTTAGCCATCTTACTAGCCAAACTAAGTTCAGCAAAACTGTTAAAGCCAATTAATTGAGCTAATTCTTGCCGTAACTCCAAAATACGTTTAATTAAAGGGTTATTATCTAATTCCCCAGAAGATGCACGGGTAATATAAGCCTTATACAGTTTTTCGCGTAAATCCCGCCGGGTACTGTGCTGCATGAACGGGAAATAACTGGGAAAATCTAACGTAATATGCCAAGGTCCACTTTCTGGTGTGGCATTTTCTTCTCCAGCCGCACGAGCAACTTGGGCTGCCAGACTTAACAAGCTGCTTGGTAAGCCATCAATGTCATCTGAGGTGGTGAGAATTAAAATAAAGCCTTTAGTGGCATCTAGAACGTGATTAGCAAACCTAGTTGCCAATTCAGCTAACTCCATCTGGATAGCATTAAAACGCTCTCTATCTTTTCCTTCTAAACCAACACCAGACAATTCTGCATCTCGAATTGCCGCTTTGATAATTCTCTGTTGGGCTGAATCTAAAGTTTCCCAGGTAGAACTATTGCGAATTGCTTTAAACGCATTATAAATAGGTTTACTTTGACCCAGGATATTCATAAACTGAACTACTTGCGGCTGTACCTTTTCATAGGCAGTGCGTAGTTCTAGACTATTTTTTACACCCATTAAATGATTCAGTATCCCCCAACTCCAATTTAGCCTTTCTGTCAATTTTTCTAGAGGTTCTACCAAACCGCTCCAAGTAGGCTCTATATTTACCTCTAAGTCAGTTAACTGTTTCTCAAGTTCTGCTAACAAATAACTAAAAGCTGGTTCGACTTGCTCTGATTTGATAGCCGCAAATGCGGGTAAACCAGAGCTTTGAAGGAGGGGATTCTGATAAATAGTAGCAGTTGCACGCATGATAGTGAGTTAGTAGCCGATGAATTAAGTGGGAACAACGATTAATTTTTCTTGATAGAGTTACTTAGTAAGTGTCAAACTCAGTTTTTTGAGGACTGAGATCCAAGAGATACGTATGACTAAAAATCACCGCGCTCTTTCTTGGTGGATAACATCTTCCAGATACTCTATGTGATATGATCAGCATAGGTCAAAAACTGAGTATAACTAAACAACGCAAAAACTTAACCAAATTAGTTGATTGCGTTATTAATAATTTTTTTCCAGGGAATTACTTTTATTTTGTCTGGTTTTGTGGTGATAATTCACCATAACCAATTTTAACCACTTAAATAAACTTATGAAACTTTTGCTTTCTGTTTTACTGACACCTATGGTAGTGTTGTTAAGTTCCAATTGTGTATTGGCAAAAATTAAAACTAAAACAATTGAGTACAAGCAAGGAAATACTGTATTAGAAGGATATCTTGCTTATGATGATGCTATTAAAGTGAAGCGTCCTGGTGTTTTAGTCGTTCATGAATGGAATGGTCTACAGTCCTATGCCAAAAAACGGACAGAACAATTAGCCAAGCTGGGATATGTGGCTTTTGCCGCGGATATTTATGGTAAAGGAATTCGACCACAAAATCCAGAAGAATCAGGCAAACAAGCAACTATTTATCGTCAAGACCGCAAATTACTCCGTGAACGGGCAAAAGCTGGGTTAGAAGTTTTACAAAAACATCCCTTAACTGATTCTAAACGGATTGCTGCTATTGGTTATTGCTTCGGTGGTGGTACAGTCTTAGAATTAGCTCGCAGTGGTGTCAATATTGGAGGTGTAGTCAGTTTCCACGGCAATTTGGACACACCCGATCCTAACGATGCTAAAAATATTAAAGCTAAAGTATTAGTATTACATGGCGCTGATGATCCCTTTGTTCCAGAACAGCAAGTGCAAGGTTTTACAAGAGAAATGCGTCTAGGTAATGTCAACTGGCAATTAATATCCTATGGTGGTGTGCTGCATTCTTTCACCAACCCAGAAGCTAAAAATAACCCTAAAGGTGCTGTTTATAATTCAATAGCAGATCAACGTTCTTGGCAAGCTATGCGGCAGTTTTTTACAGAAATCTTTGCTAAGTAATATTTTGTAGGCTTGAATACTGATTATATCTGCAAATAGTTGGTAATTGGTAATTGGTAAAATTTTTCCCTATTTCCTATTCCTGCAAAATTATGTCTAATCTTCCACCACTGAATACAGAAACCATTTGGGGAATTATTAATGATACAATTGATGATGATACTGTGAAAAAATTATTATGGTATCACCTAGGTTATCGCTATAATCCCATTGCAGACAGATGGACTAATACTGAAGTTGCACCAACATGGCGAGATGAATATCCACAACCACCAGATTTTATTGATTCTCGTCCAGCGATTATGAAATTAACACGTTCTATTCCCCAGGAAAACAAACAGCTACTCAAAGAAAAATTGGGTTTTAAAGGTTATAAAATTGGTGAATTTGGTCCTCGACAAACTCGCAGAGCTACATCAGCAAATTGGTTATTGAGTTATATGTTAATCACCACTGGTAAAATTCAGTAAAATTGCTAAATTTAGCAATTATCCCATAATATCCCTAACTTTTATAAAGTTGGGGATACTAATTTTTATGTCCAAATGTTATGGAAATAACACAGGCTTATCTTGTATTTTTCTAAAAAACTGTGTATATTAATATATACAACCCTTGCATATAGTCATCTTATCTAATTTGTGTAATTTCTTTTTTTAACAAACTACTTTAGGCTTAAAGAGAATAAGAAACGTTTTCACAAATATTTTAGGATTGCTACCGTATAACACAAATCCAGGGATTTCTGCTATGATCAACAAACTAATTAATACTAACATTAAGAGTTCTTATGTTTTGCCAACTCCTAATGAAGTGAAGGCAAAATTACCCTTAACCAAAACTGCTGAAAATACAATTTTAAACTTCAGACAAGAAATAGAACATATTCTAGATTTTCAAGATCGGCGTAAATTTATTGTAGTGGGACCTTGTTCAATTCATGATCCTAAAGCAGCCATAGAATATGGAGAAAAATTGCGAGCTTTAGCAGAAAAAGTTCAGGATAAATTGCTGCTAATTATGCGAGTTTATTTCGAGAAACCACGAACCACTGTCGGCTGGAAAGGATTAATCAATGATCCGGAAATGGATGATTCCTTTCACGTAGAACAAGGGATATTAGTTGCAAGAAACCTATTATTAAAATTGACAGAATTAGGATTACCAACTGCTACAGAAGCACTTGATCCCATTATTCCTCAATATATCAGTGAATTGGTATCTTGGTCAGCCATTGGCGCAAGAACAACTGAATCGCAAACACACCGAGAAATGGCTAGTGGTTTATCTATGCCAGTCGGTTTTAAAAATGGTACTGACGGGAATATTCAAGTTGCTGTAAATGCCCTCAAATCTGCGAAAACACCCCATAATTTTCTGGGTATTAATCAAAAGGGACAAGTGAGTGTATTTCAAACTCGAGGAAATGCTCATGGTCACGTAATTTTGCGGGGAGGAAATCAGCCTAATTTTGATGCAGAGAATATTCAATTAGTGGAAGAACAATTAAAAGCTGCTGATTTATCACCAAGAATAGTTGTTGATTGTAGTCATGGTAATACTAATAAAGACTACAGATTACAATCTATGGTGTTTGAGAATATTATTCAGCAAATAGTAGATGGTAATAGCTCTATTGTAGGAATGATGCTAGAATCTAATTTGCACGAAGGTAGTCAGCCGATTACAGGAAATCGTGAAGATTTGAAATATGGTGTTTCCGTAACTGATAAGTGCATTAACTGGGAAGAAACAGAAAGAATTATTTTAGCTGCTCACGCTAAATTGGAGTAAACTCACAGCAGCTTTCATGTCTTTACTTTCTTCCTTTGCGTCTTTGCTCCTTTGCGTCTCTGCGCAAAACAAAAGAATTTAGCTGCGCTTTAATTTAAAGTGCAGCTACATGACAAATAAAAATGGGATTGGTGCGGATCGAACGCACGGCCTAGCGCTTAGGAGGCGCTCGCTCTATCCAACTGAGCTACAACCCCAAAAATAATACAGATATCATCATAGCAGTATTTTCAATGAGACTGCCAGCAATTATCCCAATCATCACCACCGATTTCTAAACCGCAAAGATTACTGCTTGCATTCAGGATAACTTGGGATCTGTTGCCATTAATTTCTCGTAATTCCAAGTTTATTTTTCCTTGCATAGTATCTCGACAACAAAAAATTAACCCATTGATTGTCGGTGCGCGGAGGGGTGTACCTGGGTGGTTGGTAGTTCCGGTGAGTTCAACTTCATAATTTTGGTTTTTGGCTTGCATCTGCCATCTACCCCAAGGATGAATTTGCCATTTTACTTCTGAGTTCCAGGGAACAAATTCATAAAATTTGCCTTGGTGGTGAATACCAATCATTGCCACTGATTCCATCCACCATAATACACCGCGTCTGCCACCACCTGCTGTTAAAGCCAAGTCGGGTTGATTGAGAAAAGAATTGCAATTTAGCCAAAACCATTTTTGAGGAAATGCACCACCCCAATTTTTTTCTGCGTATGCTGGGGCATTGGTGAATTCATAAATTTTACCATGCCAATCTATCCAACCACTGGCTAAACCGTGAGCCATTAAAATTTGCCATCCGGGTTCAAATATCTGCGAAAATGATAACCACCCGGCGGTTGATTGCTGAAGACTATTTTGATTTCCCCATGCGTATATGGGTTTAATTTCATACTTCCATCGGCAATAATTACCAGTGGCAGGATCTGTAATTATGCCTTGGTTTAATGTGGCTGTGGCTTGATAGCCTTCTTGAATATGATAAGTAAATTCATTGGGGATAAGATACAGGGGAGAAATTTGTAAGTTAGTTTTTCCCCAATGTCCTAATCCTAAAATATCCCGACTCGCCCAAAATTTGTTGACATCGGGAAAGGTGCGACAGAGGTATTGATCATTTATGCCCAGAATTTGGGCTGCACCTCCGCTGTAGGAGTTATTACCACTGGGATCTTCGATAGAGTACATGAAGGCGATAGTTTGCCCAATTTCGGGTAATGTGACGCGGTAATACCAGCCTTCAAAGAAGCGACGGTTGCTACTGTCCCAATGATAACCACTGTGAGGGGTTTGGGTGAAATCAAGGAGGTTTTTGGGAATACTCAGCATAAGTTGGATTTTTTCTTACTTTTCAGTATGGGCAATGCGGAGATTTTGGACTAAAATGACTCAAGAGGCGATCGCCATCTCAAAGCAATCACTGAATTTAATTTTATGCCACATTCCGTACTCTCGCTGTTGCTGTCAGTATTTTCCTTAACAATGCAACACAAGAATGAAATTAAAAATCTATAGCTACAAAAAACGTTTGAGCAGCCATAAACAATCCTAGATGGCAATAATCTCTGTTTTCACTAGAAGATACGGATTGATAAGTCTCCTATTAACTTGAGTCTTGCTGTGTTGTGTTTTTACTGCTTAGTCTAAACTTTAGCCTTTAGAAACTTTACAATTTAGTATACGCTGTGATTAAATATTTAGTGTTGGGTAAATCTATTTAAAATTCACTAACTAACTGTCGCCAAGTCCCGCAAAGTAGTAAAGTGTAGCCATCCGGTAAGACTTGTAAAATATTGGTCTTGCTTTTGTCTATTAGCATCCCAGCCCCATCAAATATTTTTCCCTGTTGTTTAGAGTTTATCCTAGTTGCAAAGAAAGGTAGCCATTCACAAGTTCATGTTTCTACAAGCAAATCTAAAAAAAAATACTTATGCTAGAGATAGGATTTGAGACTAATAGGGGCAGTATTCAGTTAGTAAAACTCCCACGCTTTATATCTCTGTTCCTGATGATGGGAGATATTTTTGGCCTATTTGTCTGCTTGGGAATTACTTCTTACTGGACTCTGGGTAATTCGTTTACAGGATTTGATCCATTTGTATATGGATTTATGTTACTGGTTTTAACCGGTATGTATTTATTAGATACATATCATCCAGAGAAAGAAATTGCAGGTTTACAAACTCCAACTCGCATCCTTATCAGTAGTGGAATAGTCACTGTCATCACCTCATTACTAATCTATTTATCAGGAAGTTGGGAACAGCATACAGGAGGGCTGCGGGGTATACTCCTAATTAACTTAGGAATATTTACAATCTGGGCAATTATATTAAGACTATTGGCATTCAATTGGTGGCGATCTAAGTCTCAGCAAGGTCGTTGGTTAATGCTAGGCTCTGGGAATCATGTCATAAAATTTGCTCAAATGTTTTTAATGCGGAATCCATTAGGGCGATTAGTTATCCTCACTGAAAATGGCCAACATCTTCCTGAATTAGCAGCAATAGAACCCCAACTCACTCATGAAGGGTGCATCAGTGATTTATCTTATTGGAGTCAACAACCCTTGTCGGGCGTTGTCGTAGAGACAAAGATCAGTCTCTCTGATGAACAAGTGCAGAGTCTAATGCAATTACGATTAAAAGGTATTCCTGTTTATCGGTTGCCCGATATTTGGGAAACTTTATGCTATAAACTTCCATCATCTCTACTTGAGGATGAATGGTTTGCTTTTAGTAATGGCTTTAACCTCGTATTTTGTGGTATTAGTCTCAAAATCAAGCGGGTCACAGATATGATCTTAACTGGGGCGTTATCTCTGCTTCTATTGCCACTGATGGTAATTGTGGGATTAATAATTAAGTTGGATAGTCCAGGTCCAATTTTTTATAGCCAATTACGAACAGGATTGTACGGTAAACCATTTCGAGTTTACAAGTTTCGGTCGATGTATCAAGATGCTGAAAAAAAAGGCGCACAATGGGCCAGTCAACGTGATCCACGCATTACAAAAGTAGGATATTTGCTACGAATTTTGCGAATTGACGAACTACCCCAGATTTGGAACGTGTTACGTGGAGAAATGAGTCTAATTGGCCCTCGTCCAGAAAGGCCGGAGTTTGATGTCAAGCTCAAAGAAGCAATTCCTTATTATGAACTGCGTTATTTAGTTAAACCAGGAATTACTGGTTGGGCGCAGGTGCTTTATCCCTACGGTGCTTCCCTCGAAGACTCCTATGAAAAGTTAGCTTACGACCTTTACTACATCAAGAACTATTCCTTATGGTTGGATATAGTGATAGTCTTTAAAACCATCAGAGTTGTTTTATTAGGTAAAGGCAGATGAATCAAAAAGTCTTGGTAACTGGAGGTGCAGGCTATATTGGTTCTCATGTCGTGCGTCAACTAGGCGAAGCTGGTTATGACCTTGTTGTAT
>JANMGZ010000665.1:0-44040 GCA_031374905.1 Dolichospermum sp. OTE_70_metabat_362_sub | reverse complement strand
TACGACTCTGCCGGGTTGATGGTTTGAACCATTTTGAGATGTGGTGACGGGGGCAGAAACGGCGGCGGCAGCGACGGGTACAGGGGCAGGTGTGGAGGGAGCAGCAGCGCCATCTGCGTTGGCTAAGGATTGGGCTGTAGCTATTTCTGCTTCTGTTTCGGCAATGTATGCGATCGCTGCGCCGACTGGGGCGGTTTCACCGGCGGGAACAATGATATGGGCAAGATATCCTTCATAGAAGGTTTCCACGTCCATATCAGCTTTATCTGATTCGACAACCACCACCGTTTCGCCTTTCTCCACTTTATCTCCAGGCGACTTTACCCAGGAGACAATTTTGCCTTCGGTCATGGTGGAACTCAGCGCCGGCATAAATACTTCGTTAATGCTCATGATATGGTGGTTTCAGAATCAATTATATATGGACTTCAATCTACGAATTTTAACAGTTTTGTGATCAAGTGGGTGATTTTTTAGAAAAATCAGATGAATGAGAACTATCTGTTTTTTTGCACAAAACACAACCGCTTTCTTCATTGTCAGCGGTTTTGGCGAATTGAATAGATTTTTAAGGTAAGATAGTTCTTCCTTATCAATTTTATGATAACAAATTCAAAATCATTTGTCAACTCTCTCATACTCTATTTTCGATGAATGTAAATTTAACATAAAAGCCATAGACCGACAGGGAATCAATTCCCTGTCTAATAGCAAAAGTCATCTAAAGATGACTAAAAATTCTCAAAAATCCCCAGTTTACTTGAGTAAACTTTCGCTATTAGCCTGGAACTTAAGTTCCAGGCGGGTGTGTAATCCAACAAATAAGCTATCTGTAACCTAAGGTGGGAAAGGTTTATGAAACTACGGTTTTAACGGAGTTAGCAACACGAGTTTTTAATGCTATGGTTTGTTTAGATGTCTCCGCGAATTTCTTCGACAATGCCATCACGGAGGACCACTTCGACCTGCATTTTACTAATTAAGTTGTCACCTGGTTCAATGCGGAAAAAGCTTTCCATTTGAAATTGATTAACTTCTTGATCTAATTCCAACAATTGGACTTGTTGGAGATTTTGCAGCATTTGATTCTTTTGTTCTAGGAGTTCACTTTTCTTTTGATTAACTTGCAGTTGAATATTGTCAATTTGTTGGAGTGTTTGGGGTCCTGGTGGTTGAACACTCTGTTTTTGAATGGCGCTAATTGCTCTTTGTCCTTCAACATCTAATTGTTGCAATTGTTGGTCAACTTGATTAATTTGACCTTGTAATTGCTGTTGTACTTCCTCTTTCCAGAGACTAGTAACTATGGCTTTAACATTAATCGGGCGTTTTAAAAGCAATTGAGGGTTGGAAACATCCATAAAAATTGTCCGTTCACTCTTAAATAGTTTGTAATGTGGTGAGGAGGTAGGGGCGCAGGGCCTGCGCCCAGTCAGGAGTCAGGAGGAATAAAGAAAGAAGAATTTTCTTCCCCCCGCACCTCTGCTAGGCTGTTTCCATACTTCTTCGGTAAGTTTTGCAGAAAATCTGCGATTTAGGAAATTATTTGGCAAACATTGCGTTAATAATATCGCAATATCGTTCCATGACAACGTGACGACGGATTTTGAGCGTTTGTGTCATTAGTCCATTTTCAATTGAGAATTGTTCCTCAATGAGTTTAAATGGTCCAATACGATCATCGGCTCGATAGCCTGGACGGTTTTGAACTTCCCGGTTTAATTCTTGACGAAACAAATCCTGGACTATTTTACTCTCTAAGTCAATCTTTTCAGTATTATTTTGATTTTGATCCCATTTTTCTAGGGCTTCTAAGTTGGGAACAATCAAAGCGCCAATGCTCCGTTGATCTTGTCCTACTAACATGATTTGGTCAATGTAGGGTGATCTTAAACAAGCATCTTCTATGGGTTGAGGTTCGATGTTTTCACCGTTAGTTAAAACAATAGTGTCTTTTGCTCTACCTGTTAATACTAGGTCGTTTTGGGGCGTTACCCAACCTAAATCACCGCTATCAAACCAACCTTCTGCGTCTATAGCTTTACTTGTGGCTTCGGGATTTTGATAATAACCTTGCATGATTTGTGGCCCTTTGAGCAAGACTAAACCCCGTTCTCCGACTGGTAGAGGTTGACGAGTCTGGGGATTGACAATTTTCACTTCTGTACCGGGAATGGGTTGTCCTGAAGAACCCCGTAAATTTCGCCAAGGACGACGAGCATTAGTTACTGGTGAGGTTTCTGTTAAACCATAACCTTGTAAAATTTCCACGCCGACAATTTCAAAAAAGGTATCTATGTATCCCGGTAGCGCACCACCACCACTGATAATATGCTTGATTTTGCCACCAGTGGCTTCTCGCACTTTAGCATAAACTAATTTTTCACCGAGTGCATGGAAGGATGACAAACCTAATTCTGTGATTTTTGCTTGGGAACGTTCTAGGGCTGAAGCGTGAATATGATTTAAACTTAACCCTTGAGCAATACGCCGCGCTTCAATATATTTCTGGCTCATATCCAGCAAAAACTTAATCAAGCTTTGTTTTCTGGCTGGTTGTTCGCGGAATTGCTTTTGCACTCCTTCATAAATTGATTCCCATAGTCTCGGAACAGCAATCATGTAATGGGGTTGAAATTTCTTTAAATCATTTTTAACAGAACGCAAGTTAGTGTAAATTTGGGTACAACCTTGAGAAAGTAAGAAATACTCACCACTGCGTTCATAACTATGCCATGTGGGTAAAATACTAAGGGCAATATCTCCTTTCTTTGGTTGGACTACTGTTCCCAAGTTTCTAACTTGGTGCAGTAAATTTTTGTGGGACAGCATCACACCCTTGGGTTTTCCCGTAGTTCCAGAGGTATAAATTAGGGTTGCTAATGTTTCGCTGCTTTGTTTAATTGCTACTAAGGTGTTGTTGCTACCAATGTCTAATAATTGGGAGAAGTTCACCACTTGAAAATTAAGTTCTGTGGGTGGTGTTTCGTCCGAAAGGAGAACTACCAGCTTAATCGGTAATTCATTGAGGCGTTCTTCTAGTTTATTCAGAGTTTTGATATCCTCAAGCACTAGTGCTGTACTACCACTATGAGCAATGATATATAGTAGTTCTTCTCTTTCTGCTTGAGCGCTACGGACTGCATTTACTGCCCCTGCGGTCATGATACCTTGGTCGGCAATAAACCAGCGGGGACTGTTATCAGCAATGAGGGCAACCCGTTCACCATAGGGAAGATCATCACTATTGTGCATATTGATGCCTAAAGTCTGTAAACCAGCCGCAAATCGTTGAATTTGGGCTGCAAGCTGACTATAGGTAATTTTTACTTCTGGTTTAGCGTGGGGGTTATGTAGAGCAACAATATTACCAAATTGTCTTGCAGCCAAAGTCCAAATTTCTGGCAGTGATTCGACGTTTGTGTAATCTACTAAACTCTGTAAAGCCAGGCTTTCACGCTCAGAAATGTTAGCTAAGAAAGAAGTTGCGGATTGGTTTTTTGTCATAAATACTACTGTTAAATTCAACTAATAAGGCTATTTAATCTTTAGCTTACACATTATTGGATAAAAATTACTGAACTCTCACCGTTCCATCTATAAAAATCTATGCTAAACTGATTTCATATAAAGTAAATACTATGGTTAAGTCTTCCTGCATTTCCATATATTTTACAGCAATTCTCGGTCTAATGAAACACAATGGAGGGCGCAAGCCCTGCGCCCCTACGGGTTTTGCAATAAAAAACTGTACCTCATAACATCAGGAAGTGCTGTAAGACTAACCTAGACTAACCAAACTGTTCCTATGTAATTTCGTCTGGGGATAATTCCCTATGGATTTGATGGATGTATTATTGCTTACCGTTATTAATGCTGGGGCTTGTTTAGCTTTGCCCAAACTGCTATCTCTGGTTTTGGTTCGTAAACCTCAACAATCTCCACCATTGTCTATTGCTGCCAGTTGCCAACCTGCCAAAATGGAAACGACAAGTTTCCCATATTGTACAGCTTACGCATTAACTGGGAGTCAATTTTGTAAATTTAGTCCGCGTTTTTGTGATCAATGTTCTCCTAACTGAAGATGATATTAGCACATATCTGAGCTTTGGGCGCAAGTCCTGCGCCCCTACCGGATTTGCATTTAATTTACTTATGTCATCTCAAAGATGTTTAAAAATTCAAATTTGCTCAAACGTGGTTTTTGTCGGGCAAAATGAAGATGTAGTTATCACCAATACTTATAAGAGGAAGTTATTTATGACTTTAATTGATGGGATATTTTTAACAATATTGAATGCGGCTATTTGTTTGGTTTTACCTAAGTTGCTATCTTTGACTTTATCTACTAAAAACTAAAAATCAATATCATCTTTAATAGATTTTTGTTTTTCTCTGCGCCATTTTGCTCTAACTAAACGAATTTCATCAAAACTGTAGCTTTCACCTAAATTTTCCCGAATGGGTGTGAGGGCAATATCACCAACAATTTCTAAGACATTCCAGATTTTCTTTTGGCGTTCTAAGGGGACTAATTTACTTAAATCTAGATGTTGTTTTTTCTCAATTAAATTGGAGAGATGACTGATAATTGTGGCAGTTTTAACGTTGCGTTGTTTAGCAATTTCTTGAAGATTTAAACCCTGATTATATAACTCTAATGTTGTTAATTCTGTATCTGAAGGTGAGTGAGAATGAGGTGAGGAATAAACTTGATTAATAGTCTTTTCTGGTAAACCTTGTTCTTGACGATAGGCTTGAATTTCTGCTAAGAAACTTTTACCATATTGGGATAATTTATGACTACCAACTCCGGAAAGATTGCCAAATTCATCTAAGGTTGTGGGCTGCATTTGTGCCATTAACTTTAATGTAGAATCATGAAAGATGACGTAGGGTGGCACTGCTTGTTCGTCTGCAAGTTGTTTACGAAGCGATCGCAATTTTTGAGTCAAAACTTCCACATCTGCGGCTTTACTGCTACTATCTTCCCAAGTAACTTTTTGGACTATGGGAACAGCAATGGAAACTGTGCGTTGTTTTCGCATTACTTCCCAACTCAAAGCATTTAATTTTAAAACTGAATAACCATCAGCCGTTTGTTCTATTAACCCTTGATGTAACAGTGATCTACATAACATTCGCCATTCATCTACTGTTTTATCTTTCCCAATTCCATAGGTAGAAAGTTGATCATGTTTATTAACCATAATTCTCTGATTTTTTCCGCCTCGCAAGATATCAATAATGTGCAGCATTCCAAATCTTTCTTTACTTCTAGCTACACAAGATAAAAATTTCATAGCTTCAATTGTCCAATCTTGTACAGGTTTAGGATGAAGACAGTTATCACAATTTCCACAATTTCCGGGAAATCGTTCGCCAAAATAACTTAATTGAATTGTGCGTCTGCAATCTGTTCCTTCTGCATAATCAATTACCTGTCTTAGTTGTTGTTTAGCTATTAATTGTTCTTGCGGATCTGGTTTTTGATTAATACTCCATTCAATGGTTTTAATATCACCATAATTGAAAAATAATGTACATTTAGAAGGTTCATCATCTCTACCGGCTCGCCCTGATTCTTGATAATAACTTTCTAAATTTCTGGGTAAATCGGAATGGACAACAAACCGAACATCAGGTTTATTAATTCCCATCCCAAAGGCAACTGTTGCCACCATTACCCGCACATCATCCCGAATAAACCGAGTTTGATTTTTTGATCTTTCATCATCACTTAAACCAGCATGATAAGGAAGAACAGAAATTTTATCATTTTGGAGTTTTAAAGTGAGTTCATCAACTTTTTTGCGAGTTAAACAATAGATAATTCCTGAACCCGTATTTTCTCTAACTATTTCTAATAATTCGGCGTAAGCGCGGTTACTTTTAGCCCGAACTTCATAATGAAGATTTTGGCGGTTAAAACTGGCAATATGAATACTTGGTTGTTTTAATCCTAATTGTTCAATAATATCAGCCCTGACTCTATCTGTGGCGGTAGCGGTGAGCGCAACTGTAGGCACATCAGGATAACGTTTTCTTAGTAATCTTAATTGCCGATATTCTGGGCGAAAATCATGCCCCCATTCGGAGACACAATGGGCTTCATCAATGGCAAAGGTGGAAATTCCCACTTTTTCCTTAACTACGTCTAAAAGCGGGAGAAATCGGTCACTGATGAGGCGTTCTGGGGCGACATAAAGTAATTTTATTTTACCATTCATGATCGCTTCTTCACGAGAGCGAACTTTATAGGCGTTGAGACTACTATTTAAAAATGTGGCAGAAATATTATTAGTTCGCAGTGCTTCTACTTGATCTTGCATTAATGCTATCAACGGTGAGACTACGACTGTTAAACCTGGTTTTAAAAGTGCCGGTAATTGAAAGCACAGAGATTTACCCCCACCTGTGGGCATGATTACCATTAAATCCCGATTTTCTAACGCATCTTCGATAATTTGCCTTTGTCCAGGGCGAAATTGATCATAACCAAAATGATGTTTTAAAGCTTTTTCTAGGTGGGGGTACTGAAGCATGGTAGATGGCTGCTGCGTGTCTGAGTTGCGATGAAGATATTAGGATTTTAACTCACGTTGGGAGAATAGGGAATGCTAGAATTTATAGATATTCCCAGGCATTGTATTTTAGTCCAGCCAAAAATCTTGATTGAGAATTGATTCCATTTCTCGATTAAATTGCCATGTATCAGGAAATGAGTATTGGGGATATTCACGCCTAACTTTTTTTAGTGCTTGTTGATAAGCAACATCAAAAATTTCTGCTGAGTAGAGACGTAAACTAGGGGAATCTTCTAGTATATCTTCTATCTCTACGCGGTTATTTGAGGGACTATAAAGATATTGCTGCACAAATTACTACTAATGCCGAAATTGCTTTTTTGAAGTTTGAAGTTTTACCTATGCGATAAAAGTTTTAATTGCTTCGATTTTAATAATTCCTTGTTCTATTTTGATAAGTCTACTTATTTATTGGCATTTATAATGTAGATTGTCTTACATTTTTCACTATTCTAAATTTCGATTCACAAACAATAAAAGCTTGTAGTGCAACTGTCTTTACTCTTAATAAAGATATTAAAAATCACGCTAAAAAGCTTAGACGCGCTCCATGCCATTCCAAGTGTGTTTTTAGTGTGTCTCGTAATAGGTTAATCTGGTTCATAGGGGTTTCTTTGATTGTGTGGTAACTTTCTATGAAACCCTTTCTCTGTTTCCTTTGCCAGCTTTTTCTCTATTTTTGTCCTGTACAGAGACAAATTTTAATCACAAAACCTTGCACCTCAACTATTTTATTGCTGACGGGGTTTCTTCTTGGAAACCTTTAATACAGGTAAAGGATCAGATGAAGACTGAGGAGGTAAATAATATTGAACAACAGGCTCTTCTGGTAGCGACGGACGTTGTTGCATTCGCCATAATTTAAAGACGAGAGCTATTCCGGCTGTTCCTAGACCAAAGCAGAAAAGTGACCAACTGTCATCCAAACCACCAATCAGAGCATCTATTGTTCCCGCTGTTATCAATGCACTAATGATAGGTTCTTTGCGGTAGGCTGACTTTAAAAAACGAGGTAATACAGCATTCATCACAGCTTACTTAGTTCCCATTAGAGTTTTTGTATAAATTTACTCAGAATATCCCAACTACAATTTGTCTGTTTCATCAAAGGCAAATAATAGCACAAACAATTGTAATTTTAATTTCCTTGGGCAAAAAAGAGAGTACGGTAATTAACACCCATAGAAGTAATTTTTTTGAGGATGATCACATTTATTCCTATTCTACTAGGACTGAAGCACCAAGTTAATTTGGGGGTATGAGGAAAAAAATAAACCTCAAGCCAATGTAGAGACGTTCCCTGAAACATCTCTACATATACATTTATAGTTGAGTAGACTATGCCACGCAAGTTTACCAATAACGCCAAATTAGAGGTTTACTTTAGACCAAGCCATGCAATTACGCCTTGATTGGTAGCATATTCAATTACTACCATTAAAATAAAACCAATCATAGCCGCTCTACCATTTAAACGCTCTGCGTATTCATTGAAGCCAAATTTAGGTTCTTCTAATTTGGGGGTAATGGTTGGTTGTTGTTGTGTCATAATCAGTGATTCCTTTCTTGATAATTGGCAAACAAAAATTTACAAGGATTTTTCAAGTAAATTACTAGTTCACAACGGCGTAAATCAATCAACAATTAAAAAAACCACAAAAAGCTTGTTTAGTCTGCTTTTTTAAGTTTTAATTGTTAATTTTTAATTCCGCCCTGCGGTACTAGGGATAGTTGTCGGTACTTAACAATTTTTAATTATTCTTTATCTATTGTAAGAAAACTGGCCAATTAGTCAAGGTGTAGCGTTAAGGAGAATAAAAATTTTGCATTTTGAATTACTGAATACTGAAATAATCTGCTAGGTACTGCCAGGCTAAAGTGAAACAATAAAACATAAGAGGCTATCAATGGAAATTGGTGTTCCCAAGGAAACTAAAGATCAAGAATTTCGGGTAGGTTTAAGTCCTTCCAGTGTTCGGGTATTACGAGAAAACGGTAATAATATTTTTGTAGAAACTGAAGCTGGTACTGGTGCGGGATTTACTGATGAAGATTACCGTAATGCTGGCGCAGAAATTGTCAATACTGCCGATGCTGCATGGAATCGGCAGTTAGTTGTTAAGGTCAAAGAGCCTTTGACAAGTGAGTATAAATTTTTGCAAAAAGAACAGTTGTTATTTACTTATTTACATTTAGCGGCGAATCGCCAATTAACAGAACAGTTAATTGATTGTGGCACTTGTGCGATCGCTTATGAAACCGTAGAACAACCAGGAGCAAATAAACTCCCCTTACTCACCCCCATGAGTATTGTTGCTGGACGGTTAGCCGTCCAATTTGGCGCAAGATTCCTAGAACGTCAACAAGGAGGCAGAGGCGTACTTTTAGGTGGTATCCCCGGAGTCAAAGCCGGTAAAGTCGTGATTTTAGGTGGTGGTGTCGTCGGTACAGAAGCCGCAAAAATCGCCGTAGGCATGGGTGCAATAGTGCAAATCTTAGATGTCAACGTGGAACGCCTATCTTACCTAGAAACCCTCTTTGGTTCGAGAGTAGAGATACTTTATAGCAACTCCGCCCATATTGAAACCGTAGTTAAAGACGCAGATTTACTTATTGGTGCAGTTTTAATTCCTGGTAAAAAAGCCCCCATTTTAGTATCTCGTGAATTAGTTAAACAAATGCGTCCAGGTTCAGTAATTGTAGATGTCGCTGTAGATCAAGGTGGCTGTGTAGAAACATTATACCCCACATCTCACACTAAACCAGTATACATTGATGAAGGAGTTGTACATTATGGCGTTCCTAATATGCCAGGAGCAGTACCTTGGACATCAACACAAGCTCTAAACAACAGCACCTTACCCTATACGCTCCAACTAGCAAAACTAGGTATTAAAGCCTTAGATATTAACCCAGCCTTAGCAAAAGGTTTAAACGTCCAAAATCATCGGCTTGTACATTCCGCAGTCCAAGAAGTCTTCCCCGATTTAGTTGGGTAAGTAATTGGTGACTCCTGACTGGGCGCAGGCCCTGCGCCCCTACCTCCTGAACTATTTCACCATAGATAAAATAATCCCCACCAGCGAACCAAGAACTAGACCGATACTGCTGAGAGAACTAATTGCAAAACCAGGACCACGTTTTTCTGCGGCTATATAATAGCCCCAAGCGTAAGCAATTCTTCCTACTACCCAAGCTGCACTAAGCACTGAACCCCAAATAGGACTAACATAAATAGAAAACAACCATAAAGCCGGGATAAATAAAGCAAGTTGTTCTAAGGTGTTTTGTTGTACCCTTAGCACGCGCTCAAAATCGATGTTTCCTGTAGTTTGCGGTACGGGTACTTGGTATTTAAATCTTGCTCTACCCACATTAATTGTGACTACAAAATATAGTATAAGTGCGGAAACGGTAACTAAACTAGGATAAGGAGACATAAACTTGAGTTAAATGAGAAATTGGCTTGCTTGAGAAAATATTATAGATTATGGGTGATCTTGGAGTTTAGACAAAATTAAATGAAGCTGCATAAAATAAGATTTCCAGGATAATTGACCGCAGATAAACGCAGATAAACGCCGATGCAGATGAATTAATGGATTTCATGATTCTGTTCAGTCTTAACGAGGTGCTAAACTCCAATTCTATTAAGTTTAACCAAGACAAGCAGCTAAATCTTGTTCTGGAGTGGTAATGAGTTGCAGATGATAGGTTTCGGATAGTAATTTGATGACGTTAGCTGATAGAAAAGCAGGAAGTGTAGGACTAATGCGAATATTTTGGATACCTCAATGAAGTAAGGTTAATAAAACTGCGATCGCTTTCTGTTTATACCAAGATAATACCATTGACAATTGGCAATTCATTAACTTCAGGACTTTTACCACAAACACCCCACTAATGATAGACATCTCCACGGGTAGTTTGTTCACACTGGTTACAGAACATAAGATAAGTCTTTCCTCGAATCTTTATGCTTCCAGCGTATTCATTTCCGTTGGGGAAATTCTTGATTTAAGTCAAGTTTATTTGTAAAGTTTAGTAAAGCTATAATCAAAACGTAGTGCAAGAGTCTTAATTTGCAAACATATAAGTTATGTAAACAGCTACTCAATAGATACTGTTTTTACTATATCTAACCGAATGCTTATCAAATACAAATAAATATAAAATACAACAGTACTCGTTTAATAAAATATAATGATGTAGGCTGAAATAATTAAAATATCCTTGTCGGTAATGGCTAAAAAAATACTGAACTTAGCAGTATTACAATAAAAGTCACTTGTACAAATTGAAAAATACTAAAAAATCTTAAATTATTCATAGTTATCAGGCTTATATTGACTATGTTACTGACAGAAAGTAAAACTGCCCAAATAATCAATACATATTTAAATTTTTGTAAAGATTTTAATCAGCATGGCAGGATAACAGATAAAAACTTAAATCGTATTTTATAGTTAGTATAACACTTTCCTAAATCTGGTAATTGGTGATAACATATCGGTTTTCATCCTGTTCATCCTTTAATCCTGGATATCCTGATTCTGACAATTTCCTTAACTATAAATTGAAGTTATAATCTGTAATAATATAACCAAATTTAGACACTTGCGACAATTAACCCATTTAGTTGATAGTCTTTCTTTTCAAGAAATTCCAGAAAGATTGAGTAATTATTTGTTAAAATTGAGCCAACGTAATGGTAATATTAATATTGTAGAACTCGATTTACCAAAAGGACAACTAGCTGCTTTATTGGGGACAGTTCCCGAAACCCTTTCTCGTGCTTTTTATAAATTAAGTCAAGAAGGAAAAATTGAGATCAACGCGACAAAAATTAAATTGCTGAATTTTCCTGAAAATTCTGAAAGACTGTTACCAGAAGTGTAAGATATCATTCTAAATGGAGCGATAGCTCCATGAAGCATCTCACAAATTAACGAAAAATTGGGATTCTTCCTTCAGCTTTCTGGCACTCAGAATGAGAAAATATATTTAACGCGGATTTCTCTCAACCTGTTCCCCTTTCCCTAATACCAATGACCAATAACCAATTACAAACCACCGAACCATTAATTGAATTAAGAGGTATTTCCAAAACTTTTGGCAACAACAAGGTTCTAGATAATGTTGATTTAAAGATATATCGAGGACAAGCACTAGGAATTATTGGACCATCGGGAACTGGTAAATCAACAGTTTTAAGGATTATAGCCGGGTTGTTAAAACCTGATGAAGGAGAAATTTATATTCAAGGGGTAAAACGAGAAGGTTTAATTGAAGATGGTACTGATTCTGTGGGGATTGGTATGGTGTTTCAACAAGCCGCCTTATTTGACTCCTTGACAGTGGAAGAAAATATCGGATTTCTACTTTATCAAAATTCTCGATTAAAGCGATCGCACATTCGGGAATTAGTCAATGAAAAATTAGAAATGGTAGGGTTAGCAGATATTAGTCATCTTTACCCGTCAGAACTTTCTGGAGGGATGCGAAAAAGGGTAAGCTTTGCTCGGGCCATTATGTCTAATCCTCAGCTTCCTACAGACAGTCCCGAAGTTTTATTATACGATGAACCTACGGCTGGACTAGACCCCATTGCCTCAACAGTAATTGAGGACTTAATCCGCGATTTACAAAATACACAAGGAGTCTGTAGTACATACTGCATTGTCACTCACCAAGAAAGCACTATTCGGCGGACATCTGATCAAATAGTATTTCTTTATCAAGGAAAAGTGCAATGGCAAGATACAGTAGTTGCCTTAAATCACACAGAAAATCCTTTAATTAGACAGTTTATGAGTGGAAGTGTACATGGACCCATTCAAGTAGCGGGTTAAGTACCAAGTTAAAGAACATTGCCAAGTTTACTTTTTTTGGTGGAGGAATAAATGCGAGGTCTAATTAGCAGTTTCACGTCTGCACGCACATGGAGAGAAGGTTCTGTAGGATTGTTGCTCTTGCTAGGGTTAGGCGCATTTGGCGTAATTTTACTGTGGTTGAATAGAATTACCCCCGGACAAACTTCCTATAAAGCAATTATCGAATTTGCTAATGCTGGGGGAATGCAAAAAGGTTCAGCCGTAAGGTTTCGTGGTGTAAAAGTGGGAACTATCACCAATGTTAAACCCGGCTCAAATGCTATTGATGTAGAAATCCAAATTACCTCACCTAATTTAACGATTCCCAGTAACTCATTAATTGAAGCCAATCAAAGTGGATTAATTAGTGAAAATATTATTGATATTACGCCAAAAGGAGATTTAGTTGGGAATGTGTCCGCCAAACCCCTAGATAAAGACTGTAATTCCAGCCTGATTATTTGTAATGGTTCTCGCTTAAAAGGTGCAATTGGCATCAGTGTTGACGAACTGGTTCGTCAATCAGCTAATTTTGCGGCTCAGTATAGTAACGAAAAGTTCTATAAAAATGTTAATCGCACCTTAGAAACATCCGCTAATGCTGCTGCTAATATCGCCGACTTAACTAAGGATTTGCAAGGTTTGAGTAAAACCTTTAAGGGACAAATAGGTGTATTTTCTGGCACAGCATCTACATTACAACGTTCTACAGTCCAACTAACTGCAACCACCACTAAAACAGCAAATCAATTAGGAGCAACAGCAGCAGATTTTAGCGTAACAGCTAAACAAGCAAGCCGCTTACTTGGCAACTTAGACAATCTCATCACTACTAATCGTTCTTCTTTAGTTGGTACTTTGAATAGTATGACCCAAACCAGTAACCAACTTCGTCAAACAATTACAAGTTTATCACCTGCCATTAATCGCTTAACTCAAGGAAAATTGTTAAATAACCTAGAAACCCTATCTGCAAATGCAGCCGAAGCTTCTGCCAATTTAAAAGATGCTTCTAAAACTTTAAATGATCCAAAAAACATTGTCTTACTACAACAAACTTTAGATGCAGCTAGATCAACATTTGAAAACACCCAAAAAATTACCGCTGATTTAGATGAATTAACAGGCGATCCTAAGTTCCGCCAAAACATGATTCGATTGGTTAATGGTCTAAGTAAATTAGTTTCTTCAAGCAAAGACATACAAGAACAAACTAAAGTAGCTGTAACTCTAGATTCTCTCAAAGCTGCTGCTAATCAATCACAGGTAGTAATTACCGCACCTATTCCCCAAAAACAAATAGCGGTAGTTGAGCGCAGTCCAAACTTAGTCATAAATCCCACACCCAAAACCCTGGAAAAAGTAGAAGAAACCCCCCACCCACTCCCAGAACCACCCAATTCATCCCAAGAACAACTCCTCCAGCAACTCCGCGAATATCGAAAGCAGGGGAGCAGGGAGAAATATTACCAATGACCAATCACCAATCACCAATAACTAATTCCAATCCTGCTCATCTTTTTTGCCACGACTTTTGTAAATTCCGCCCATATCATGGAGTTGGCGGGTTTTTTCAAATAGTTCAGCTTCTGTTAAACCCCAACGTTGCAAAACTTTATGGATGTTACTTTGGATGTCTCGCGCTCCTGGAAAACCTTGATAGCGAATTTTTAGTCTAGCCAATTCTGATAAATTGTAATCGGTTGCGTCTTGAGCGAGTAAAATATCAATAAGGGGGCGATCGCGGTTGTAGAGTGGATGTTGTTGATCTTTACCACCAGAATATTCTGTCATAGTTAGTACCAGTTTAGAGTTAGCAACACATCAACGACTCAAGATCAAAAAATCTCGAACATTGCTAATTATCCATTATTATTCCTGAATGACGGCAAGTACGCCTTGTCACTTACGGCTCTCACTACTGCCATTCAGCTTAAAATAAAGATACATTATCTTTAAGAAAATACAAGAAACTTAAGATAAGGGTGAAATTATATCTCACCCCAAGTCCAAGCAGCACGAGGGAAAGAACCCGCTATGTTTGAACACTTCACTTCCGAAGCCATTAGGGTAATCATGTTAGCCCAGGAGGAAGCACGACGACTGGGACACAACTTTGTAGGAACAGAACAAATTCTCCTGGGTCTAATGGGAGAAGGAACAGGTGTTGCTGCTAAGGTGCTGGCTGAGTTGGGTGTTACCCTCAAAGAAGCCCGTCGGGAAGTAGAAAAAATAATTGGCCGGGGTTCTGGGTTTGTCCCACCGGAAATTCCTTTTACCCCGAAAGTAAAAAGTCTGTTTGAGCAATCTTTCCGAGAAGCTCACAGTCTTGGACATAATTACATAAACACTGAACACTTATTATTAGGTTTAACGGAGGCCGGTGAAGGAGTCGCCGCCAAAGTATTACAAAATCTAGGAGTGGATTTACCAGTTATCCGTTCGGCTGTAATGAGTCGATTAGGTGAAGATACGGCAGTTGTGGCTGGTGGTAGAAGTAATTCTCAGCGCAATCAAAATTTATCTGTAGAGGAGTTTGGCAGAAACCTCACCAAACTAGCTCAGGAGGGCAGACTAGACCCGGTAGTTGGTCGCCAGCAGGAAATTGAAAGAACTGTCCAAATTCTCGGTCGCAGAACCAAAAATAACCCGGTTTTAATTGGTGAACCTGGTGTTGGGAAAACAGCGATCGCTGAAGGTCTAGCGCAACGCATTGTCAATCAAGACGTTCCCGAAGTCCTGCTCGATAAGCAAGTAATCAGCCTGGATATGGGGTCTGTGGTCGCGGGAACTCGTTTTCGGGGTGATTTTGAGGAACGCCTCAAAAAAATCATGGAGGAAGTCCGCACAGCCGGGAACATCATCTTAGTGATTGATGAAATCCATACCTTAGTCGGTGCAGGTGGCACAGAAGGCGGGTTGGATGCAGCTAATATCCTCAAACCAGCATTAGCACGGGGTGAACTCCAGTGTATTGGTGCGACTACCTTAGATGAATATCGTCAACATATTGAGCGTGATGCGGCTCTAGAACGACGTTTTCAACCAATTTTGGTGGGAGAACCATCCGTAGCCGAAACTATTGAGATTCTCTATGGTTTACGCGGCGCTTATGAACAGCACCATAGAGTCCATATTACAGATGAAGCAATAGTAGCGGCGGCTGAATTGGCAGATCGTTATATTAGCGATCGCTTCCTACCAGACAAAGCCATTGACTTGATTGATGAAGCTGGTTCTCGTGTGCGTTTACGTCACTCGCGCATTGCGAATAACAAGGAACTCAAACGGGAACTAACCACCGCTACCAAAGCCAAATCTGAAGCCATCAGAGTTCAAGATTTTGGCAAAGCTGGTAAATTGCGGATACAAGAATTGTCACTTCAAGCCAGACTAGATTTAGAAGAAAATCAGGAAACTGTCAACGCTCCCCTAGTCAACGAAGAAGACATTGCTCAAATTGTCGCTTCTTGGACAGGTGTTCCCGTTAACAAACTAACTGAATCTGAATCAGAGTTACTACTACATCTGGAAGACACCTTACATACAAGATTGATCGGACAAGAACAAGCCGTTACATCTGTTTCCCGCGCTATTCGTCGCGCTCGTGTCGGCTTAAAGAGTCCTAACCGTCCCATTGCTAGTTTTATCTTCTCCGGTCCTACTGGTGTAGGTAAAACCGAATTAGCTAAAGCCTTAGCGGCTTACTTCTTTGGTTCTGAGGAATCAATGGTGCGTTTGGATATGTCCGAATACATGGAAAGCCACAACGTTTCCAAGTTGATTGGTTCACCTCCAGGTTATGTAGGATACGACGAAGGCGGACAATTAACGGAAGCTGTTCGCCGCAAACCCTACACAGTGCTGCTATTCGACGAAATCGAAAAAGCGCATCCCGATGTATTCAATATGCTGCTGCAAATCTTAGATGACGGTCATCTCACGGATGCGAAAGGCCGGAAAGTAGATTTCAAGAATACATTAATTATCTTGACTTCTAATATCGGTTCTAAGGTAATTGAAAAAGGTGGTAGTAGCTTAGGGTTTGAGTTTGATAATGCAGCAGAAGCTAGTTATCATCGGATTCGTAACTTAGTTAACGAAGAACTCAAAGCTTATTTCCGTCCCGAATTCCTCAACCGTGTTGATGATATTATCGTCTTCACTCAACTTAACAAGGATGAAGTCAAGCAAATTGCTGAAATCATGCTGCGTGATGTTGGTAGTCGTCTCAAAGAGAAGAATATCACTTTAGAAGTTACAGAAGCTTTTAAAGAGAAAGTCGTCCAAGAAGGCTATGATCCTAGCTATGGTGCTAGACCATTACGCCGCGCTATTGTGCGTCTTTTGGAAGATTCTTTGGTTGAAGCGATCTTATCCGGGGAAATCGCAAATGGTGATAAGGCTATTGTGGATGTAGACGATGATGGTCAAGTGAAAGTCAGAAAGTCGGAAACCCGGGAGTTGTTATTAACTAATGTTGGTTAATTCGGGATTTCTACAATATTGGTAATTTATTTGGTGGGTGACTTTACTGTTAACCCACCTTTTTTTAATCTTATTAAGGTGGATTTATTAGGAAAAGGTCAATCTTCTCATAGCTAAATTTCTAAACATTCTAAGAAAGAATTAACACCAAGCAATATTATACCATAAGCTTCCATTTCTAGCCTCAGTGTATCATCAGCACGTAAATCATCATCTCCAGATACAATCAAGTTTGCTTGACCGTCAATAGCTGTAGCTAGTATAGGTAAATCTTTAATATCTCGACAATTTGGCGGAATGGTGGTAACTTCAACCCATAATGAACGGTATTTTAACTGCTGTTCCAGTTGAATAGCTTGATTTTCATCTATTCGTTGTTTTAATCGAGGCCGATTCCAAACATCATGAAATTCATCCAGTAATGGTTGACTCATCAATAACTGGAATTTGTGATTATTAAATGCTGTTAAAATTGGTAATGTGACTCCCCCTCTCAATAAAATGCGAATCCAAATGTTAGTGTCAATGACTACCCGAAATTTCATGTTTAGCGGTTTTGCTGACGCACAGCTTTGATTTCTGCCATAATATCATCATCGGTAATATCATCAATTGGGGGTTGGGAGTATAATTCTTGAATTAAAGCTGTTAAGTCAGCAGCTAAATCAAACTTTATCAAAGCTTGAGCCACTATTGCCCGTTCTTCCGGTTGTAACTGTTCTACAGCCGTAATTAATTGTTGTAAGGTAATCGGGACTGATATCATCATCTAATTTCCCAAATCATTGTTTAAGATTATAAATTATTTACAGTATTTTGCATCAAATTAGATCTGAAGATTACAGCACTTCCCGATGTTATGAGGTACAAGAACCCCAACCCTCTCATCGCAAGCGATGAGGGGGCTAAGATATAAATTATATAATTGAAAACCGCTGTAATAAATAATATTTTTGACAAGCAGTAGGTAAGAATTGTCAGCTTATTCTCCTAACTTAAATTTAATAGAAAGGTTATGGAAGTGGGTGGAAAAGTAATGTTTATATGGTCAATATTATGAAGATTTTTCCGATTTTAAAAATGCTATCTCTACTGCCATCTCTCAAACTCATCTGAGTTACAAACTAGAAATAGAATCCTTACAGACTCTTAAATTTCAGACTTTTGAAAAAACTCAAGTTGTGACTTTATAAAGTATAAGTTTATATCTATTCTCTGCCTCAAGTAAACTCACATTGAAGAGTCAAAGCTTTTTTATCTATTTTGATTCGCCTTAATACAAGAGATTCTACTTGTTTTAACTCTATTCCTTGCACCTTTTTCACCTTCTATCCCCATCAAATCATTGATGTCTCGGCTCTATATTTATTCAGCAAATCCTAATTATTGTAGAGTAAGTTAAGCCAACAATCAGAATCACTCATCAACTAACAAGTTAATATTGCATTAAAACATAACCTTTGTGACCTGATCACTCACATTGTCTCAAGCAGTAATAGAATAAGAACGATATCCTTGTAAAGCCTACCAAGAGTAAAAGGTAGAGGTTAAGTAGCAGATTTGACAGAATTAGAATTCCAAAACTCTGTATCCAAAAGAGATTAGTAACATTTTAGAAGTTCGTAAAATTTTTATGGTTTCCCCAATTCGTTTTTTGATGTGCGCTCCTGACCATTATGATGTGGATTATGTGATTAATCCTTGGATGGAAGGGAATATTCATAAGTCTTCACGCGATCGCGCCGTAGAGCAATGGAATAAATTATACAATGTCATTAAAAATCATGCCATTGTCGATTTAGTTGCCCCAGAAAAAGGCTGGCCTGATATGGTATTTAGTGCCAATGCAGGTTTAGTCCTCGGTGAAAATGTCGTTCTTAGCCGCTTTTTACATAAAGAACGCCAAGGTGAAGAACCGTATTTTCAACAGTGGTTTGAACAAAATGGTTATAATGTTTACACACTTCCCAAGGACCTCCCCTTTGAAGGTGCTGGTGACGCACTCCTAGACCGGGAAGGTCGGTGGTTATGGGCTGGATATGGTTTTCGGTCAGAATTAGATTCTCACCCTTACCTGGCTAAATGGCTGGACATTGAGGTGATTTCTCTGCGCTTAATGGATGAGCGTTTTTATCATCTTGATACCTGCTTTTGTCCTTTGGCAAATGGTTATTTGCTGTATTATCCCGGTGCATTTGATTCCTACTCTAACCGGGTGATTGAAATGCGCGTTGCACCGGAAAAGCGCATTGCTATTGAAGAAGCTGATGCTGTTAACTTTGCTTGTAACGCGGTGAATGTGGAAAGCATCGTGATTATGAACAAAGCCAGTGAGAATTTAAAATCACGGTTAGCAGAAGTTGGTTTTCAAGTTATTGAAACACCTTTAACCGAATTTCTCAAAGCTGGTGGTGCGGCTAAATGCTTGACTTTGCGGGTGACAGAACCCATTGGTGACGAAATTCACGCTAACGCATCTGTAGAAAGTCGTGTTATCCGCATGGAAGGACACTTACTAGATGCAGGTTTAATTAACCGCGCTTTAGATTTGATTGTGGAAATGGGGGGAAGTTTCCAAGTTCTCAAATTCAACTTGGGAGAACAACGTCAAAGTACATCTGCGGCTGAGGTGAGGGTATCTGCACCATCTCACGACGTGATGGAAGAAATTATCTCGCAGTTGATTGATTTGGGTGCGGTTGATTTACCCCAAGATGAACGCGATACTAGATTAGAACCTGTGATCCAAGCGGGTGTAGCTCCTGATGATTTCTATGTCAGCACGATTTACCCTACTGAAATTCGGGTAAATGGGGAATGGCTGAAGGTGCAAAATCAACGCATGGATGGAGCGATCGCTATTTCCACAACTGCTAATGGTATAGTAGCAAAATGTAAACTCCTCCGTGATTTGGAAATTGGCGATAAAGTAGTTGTGGATGTATTAGGTATCCGCACTGTCCGCAAAGCCGAATCACGAGAACAACGCAATTCCCAAGAGTTCAGCTTTATGTCTTCCGGTGTTTCCAGCGAAAGACGGGTGGAATTAGTCGTGGAACAAGTGGCTTGGGAATTACGTAAAATTAAGGATAGCGGCGGTAAAGTAGTTGTCACAGCAGGACCCGTGGTAATTCACACAGGTGGTGGTGAACATCTCTGTCGCTTGGTTCGAGAAGGCTATGTACAGGGACTTTTGGGTGGTAATGCGATCGCTGTTCATGACATGGAACAAAACCTGCTAGGAACGTCCCTGGGTGTGGATATGAAGCGGGGTGTAGCTGTACGCGGTGGACACCGACATCATTTGAAGGTAATTAATACTATCCGCCGTTTTGGGAGCATTGCTAAAGCTGTGGAAGCGGGAGTGGTGAAAAGTGGGGTGATGTATGAATGTGTGAAAAATAACATTCCCTTTTCCCTCGCTGGTTCAATTCGGGATGATGGTCCGTTACCAGATACTCAAATGAACTTGATTTTAGCACAACAGGAATATTCGCAAATCATCCAAGGTGCAGATATGATTTTGATGTTGTCTTCGATGCTGCATTCTATCGGGGTGGGGAATATGACTCCTGCTGGTGTGAAGATGGTTTGTGTGGATATTAATCCGGCTGTGGTGACAAAATTGAGCGATCGCGGTTCAATAGAATCTGTAGGTGTGGTGACTGATGTTGGTTTGTTCCTCAGTCTGTTAACTCAGCAATTGGATAAGTTGACAAGTCCCTACGTTGCTAATGTAGGTTAAGAAATATCTCACGCAAAGACGCAAAGACGCAAAGGGTTTTCTGGGCGTTTTTGTGTCTTTAGTTGGGAGTTTTTTCACGCAGAGGCGCAGAGGACACAGAGAAATATAATATAAGCATCACCAAAATAAACAAATGTAAGACTTGTCATCATTTTGGGCATTACCTACTTAATTAAATAAACTAACCACAGAGGAAAGATGCAACGGGCTATTTTATTCAGAGATTTACAGTTTAAACAAATTAATTGGGTGAGTTTCTGGACTGATTTCCTGTTAGTTGGAATGGTTTTTGGTCCGCCTGTTGCTCCTTTTTTGGCTGCATCTGGCGGGTTTTTGCTTCCAGGGATTGCGAACATTATTTACTTTATGGGTAATCATGTCTGTCCCCAGCCTACTATGGGTTTGGAGTTAGCACATCCTTTTATTATGGCAGTTTGTATGCGCTGTTATGGTACAGTAACAGGTTTATTAATTACGCGAATTTTGTATAGTTTAACTAATGGCAAAGGCGTTTTTTGGTTAAGTCAATATGGTTGGACTGGCGCTGCTTTTGCTAGTGTGTTGATGATGGCTTATCCTTTGGAATTAGCAGCGCAGATTTTCGGTTTGTGGGATTTTAATAATTATATTGTTACGCCTTTTGGTTTAATTACTGGTTTGGCTTGGGGTTTATTTACTATGCCAATTTTTCAATATAGAATAACAAGTGATTTATATAGCGAGTAAAGCGATCGCTCTCTATGTCATTATGTCCCAAAATTTTCGCTGAAACAACGAGTAATTAAAATGCGTGACAGCTTAATTGGAACCAGGTGGGTGGCCCCAATTTGCTGTTCAAGCTTGATGAGTGCCACATTCATAATGAAGGCACTGGAGAACTTTTGATCCAGGACATCTTATTTCATACCCAATTACCCAAAATCCGTTTGTGGTGGTCAAACAGATGAGTGAAAATGAGGAGCAGGTTCACAGAACTAATTACCCAATTTGGACTAGTTAGAATCCTCTGATACCTGCCATTGGTGTGTCCGAGAGTGGCAAGCTCTCAGTCAACATCTATCAATCTGCTGCTCACTGGAGATTTGAACTGCGTCTTAGCTGACTCTATTAATAGATTCGGCCGGTAAGCAAATCAAATTATCTCCCTGGGTAAGGATTAACCCACGTTGACGTAATTTACCCATTAAACGAGTGACAGTAACACGGGTTGAACCAATGGCGCTGCCAATTTGAGCATGAGTAAGAGGAAAGGGTAAGCAATAACCACGAATGACATCAGGATCAGTTTCGCTCATTGAAGGCTCTCCATATTCCTCAATCAGTAAGGTGAGGAATCCTAAGAGTCGGTCAATTGTGCGACGTTGTCCTAAAGCACTTAACCATAACAACTTGCGCTGGTGCTGATATCTAAAAGCATCCATGACTTCACGGCGGAAGTGAGGCCAGTTGTCTAGGTCATGCCAGTACATCCATAGCACTGCTGTTTGGTCAACGTGGGCATAGGATTGAAGTGTGAATGGAGACTGAGCAACAATTTCAAAAGGTTGTCCTGCTCCCACAAAACCCAAGAAAGCTTCTTCTGGAGTTCTGTTAATCCGTCTAGATGTTAACTGACTGGCAGTAGCACTGACTTGGGCAGTTCCTACCATGCGGATAGCACCTCTTTGGACTAAATAGAGCAAACCAGGTCTAGCTGGAATCCGCTCATCTTTACTGAAGGTGCGGCAGCGGTAGTGTTCTTGGGCCCAGTCAAGAATACGTTGCCAAGTTAAGAAAGGACGTGAAGCTTCGGAAAAGGAGGATTGAGATTGCATAAGTGACAAAGAGTGTTTGGCTGAGAACAAAGACGTGATAAGAAAAGTGCAAGGAGTGTCTTTGTGTTAACGGGGTAGGCATAACGCCTAACAGCGTCAGCCCTCCAATGGGATAGAAAGCTAAATTGCTCTCTATTTTTTCTTATACTTCCTACTGTACAACGAGGGTAGTAAAGTTTACCCATTTTTTATACATTATTCATCAAATTTTATCCTACTCTCATTTTTGCTTACATAGACTAAACTTCTGTCTGAAGATAGATGGAACAGGATAAAATGATGCACCCCATAAATTTTTTACAAAACAATACGTGTATTATAAACTACTTTTTGAAGAAAATAAGGCAATTAAGCAGTTAATAAAAGGGTATTTAACATCTTCTTCTAGTATTTTTACCAATAATAGGGAAATTACAGGCATAGAAGGTAGAAAAGTTCCTCTCTATCAAGGAGGATATAATCAAAAAATTTTATATATCTCTAGCGTGGCAATAGGGATATCAAAATCTCAGAATTCACCAGTTATGGAAATTGCTGAGGTAATCGCTGGGCATTTATCCCAGAACAGTGATAATTTATTTAAGGTCAAAGTAGTTCCCCCGGGAGAGATTTATATAGAACTCATTGACTCTACTTTAGCCGCTTGGTTACAAAATTTAATAGTTGCCAAAAAAACTGGAGACTGGGGAAATAATCTTGTTCATTATCAATTACCAACTTCATTAAGTTCATTCAGAGTTTTTACCATTCAATATGCTCATGCACGCTGTTGTTCTTTACTGCGTTTAGGACACCAGGAAGGATTAATTGAACTTGATAGGACAAGCACTGAAGGCTTTATGTCTGTTAAATCTATTCCTTGGCTCAATGATGAGCAAAAACTTTTTCTGAATCACGCTGATGAAATTTTTCTGCTTTATCAATTAGTTAAAGCAGTAGATAATTTAGTTTGTGCTGATAGCAGTAGTTGCATTAACTGGGAAAAAGTAGGTGAGAATTTAAGTCAAGCTTTTGAGAAGTTCTGGTGTAATTGTCGGATTTGGGGAGAGGTGAAAATTCATTCTCCCCAATTAGCTCAAGCAAGATTAGGATTGTTAATAGCAACTCAGTTGGTTTTAAGGTCTGTGTTAGAACACAAATTGGGGATTGTTGCAGCTATAGAACTTTAATATCTAGAATTTAGATCCCCGACTTCTCCCAGAAGTCGGGGATCTATCTATATCAAATATTTTGGAAATAACTTGAGAATATCTATTGACAAAATAAATATCTCTGGCTAGGATAGCTGGTGTGTGAGGAGCATAAATTAGAAGAGACACCGAGACGAAACACGGCCAGTCGTCGGTGTCTTTTCTTATTTGTGGGTTTTTAATTAAGTAAGAATTTTTTTATGGCGATCGCTGCACCATCTAACTCTACACTAGGTGCTACCCAATCAGCGATCGCTTGCACTTGAGCCGGTGCATCACCCATAGCGACACTAATACCAGCATAATCTAGCATTTCTAGATCATTGAAATTATCACCAATAGTCATAACCTGATGACTTTCTAAACCTAGCATTTCTTCGGCTAGATAACGGACAGCATTGCCTTTATTCACATGAGGATTAGCTGCTTCCAAGAAAGTAGCCACAGATGTTGTCATATATAATTCTGTGGGTTTATATCTGCGGCGTAAATTAGCTAAAAGTTGTTGAATTAAATTTGCGTCATCACACAAAGCTAAAATTTTAGTGGGTTCATGATCTAATAATTGCCGTAAATCACCCACAGGAATAGCATTTACACCACAGCGTTGTTGATAATTTTCCGTTTCTGTGGTGATTTCTCGGACATAAAGTTGGTCATTGATGTAAAAATGGACGGAGAGGAGCGATTGCAAATCTGGCTCTTCAAAGTATTCTAGTAATTGTAAGGCAATTTCTGTAGATACAGATAAATGACGGTGAATTTCTTGAGTATTTGGATCTTGAATCCAAGCTCCCTGGTAAGCTACTAAAGGCAGGGTAGAGCCAATTTCTTGATGAAACCGCAAAGCCGAACAATACATTCTTCCTGTGGCTATAGCGACCTTAATTCCCTTAGCTTGTACAGCAGCAATCACTTTCTTGACAGGATGACTCAGAGTATTGGAATGTCCAGAAATTGTCCCATCTATATCTAAAACTAACAGTTTAATATCTTTTGGATCTGTTCTATGATTGCCAATGGATGTAAAATCATTAGATAGTTTGGTCATAAATTTCCCTTCTCTCGAAGTTCCAGTAAGAGATTAACAAGTTCTGGTAGAAAATATTGGAAAGAAACGAATATAGCGGTATGCACTTGAATGAGATACATCATAAGTCCCCTCCTCGCTTGCGGGGTGGGGTTGGGGGTGGGGTTCTTGTATCTCACTCAACCGAGAACCGCTATATAGTGAGTACATAAAAACTTAATATTGATAGTTAAGTAAACACCATATTTAAAACTACCTGACATTTCTGACTAAAAAATCTGCCTGGCCACAACTTGTGCGAGAACGTTTCAAAATCTCCTCGCTACAAATACCTGCTTTTCCATCTTGAGAATAGCAAAAAAAGACCTCTTGTAAAAATCTACCAGAATCAGAACAATAAGGTGCTATGCCATTAGCATTCAATTCACTATTTGCACTGATAAATGTACTTTTTAAACCTTGAATTGTAGTCCGAAAAGGTTTAGCAGGACGATTATAAGCTGTGGGAATAGCCACAGAATCGTTTAACTTTTTACTTAATGCTAGATATCCTTGAGGAGTTGTTCCCGCACAAGTTCCATGTTTTTGCCATTCATGATTATAAAGGTGATTACTGGGATACAAACCTGGAAATTTCTGCTTGATTGCTGGAGTTAATTTCTCTGTTGAACAATTAGCAGGATAGCCTTTTTGATATTGGGGCCATAAACCATGTAAAACAAAACCTAGTCTTTTCCCAGAACTGCATTGATTGGGGTCAGGTTTCTGATTTGTCGCGCAATAGTCAGGAGACCAGGAAAGGGTAAGGACATAAAAATCAAATTTACCTGGAGTCCCCCGATTTTGAGCTATTGCACTATTAGATATAGCTAGGCTAGTTATGAATAAAGAAGATGTAATTAAAAGTGTCCTAATCTGCATATTACAAAGAATCAGAAAAATATACTCACACGATTTTCTCACCATTTTTTGTATCAGTGCCTTTTGTTACGAAATTATTACAGTGGGGAATACCTCACCTATTTTAGGGGCATACACACCAGAAAATAATTTGCAAGTTCTGTTAACAATCTGTTATATTTATTTACATAAGGTTACAAAAAGTAAAAAACGGGGTTTTCAAATGGCTATTTTAATTTCTCTATTGGTTGTTGGTTGGGTAGCTGTGTCCGTTATCGGTTCTCTAGCTTACTTCATGGGTGAACAAAGCAAGCCCATTCATGAACGCAACTGGGCTTCTGATAACTTTGCAGCTTTGGCTAAATCTATTACTGGTGTAGATATAGACTATTCTCAACGCACACCTGCCTATGCTATTGATGCTTACAACAGCCGCAATTTAAGCAAATAGTATTTGATGATAATTTGACAAGATGTATATAAAAATAACCCCCAGTTACAATCCTGGGGGTTTTGCTTTTTCTAGATTTATAAATCCCCGGGGATCTGGGAGCTACTTAATTAAAAGGCGGGACGATAAACGCGATAATTAATATTGGGGAAAATATTATCCATTGATTCCACTTTTTCCAACCAACCACTATCAACTTTACCAATTTTTACATCCTCATACAGTTTATTAAACCGCATTAAGTGCGATCGCGTTCTTCTGACCGCATAGGGAACCATTGTTCCTGTCCGCATAATAAACGCCCAGTCAGATGATTGTGCTAATAACACTTCTCTTGCTGCTTGATTGAGGGCTTTTTCCTGTAATTCGTCTTCAGCTTCAATTTGGGAAATCTCAATCATCCGTTCCGCAGCTTTGTGTAAATGTGGATAAACCCAAGCATTAGTATCATTCAACCAATATTCATGGAAACCCTTAAAGCCCCAACTCGACTGAGCCGGACGGCATACTTGTTGCTGAGGATTAACCCGTAAATAATCAGCTAAATGAGTCATTTCATAAGTTTTTTGATCATACCACGACTTCCGGAACAGATAATCAATAAACCAAGGACCCTCATACCACCAATGACCAAATAACTCCGCATCATAAGGAGAAACAACAATTGGCGGCCTGCCCATGATATTGTGTAAATTCCCAACTTGCTGCTCACGATTATACATGAAGTTAGCAGCGTGTTCTGCGGATTTTTCCCTTGCCCAGTAAGGATCATAAAGAGCTTTATCGGAAAGACCTAAGCCCCGTCCAGTGATTTTATGATACTTAATACCTGTATTTTTTCGCTGGCCATTGGGCATAATGTAGGGCTTAATATATTCATATTCAGCTTCCCAACCCAAATCTTTATAAAATTCCCGATATTCGGCTGCACCAGGATAACCGACTTCAGAAGACCATACTTGCTGAGAAGATTCATGATCTCGACCAAAAGCCGCTACACCGGGTTCTGTAAAAATTGGGGCATAACTACCGAAGCGAGGACGGGGACGGGCGTATAAAATACCATGACCATCGGTGAGGAAATAACGTAAACCAGCATCTGCCAGCATTCGCTCCACACCTTCATAATAGGCACATTCTGGCAACCAAATCCCTCTGGGGGCTTGGCCAAAAGTTTCTTCGTAATGTTCACAAGCTACCTGAATTTGCGCCCACACAGCTTGGGGATACATTTTCATTAATGGTAAGTAGCCGTGAGTAGCCCCACAGGTGATAATTTCCAAGTTATTACTATCTTGAAACTGTTTAAATGCTGTAACTAAATCACCGTTATAACGTTCCCATAACTCCCGTGCTTCATTAAACTCAGTTGCATAATGTTCTGCTAAATAACGAACATGACCATTATGGACATTGCGCTCGGATTCTAGCTCTATAAGCTCTTCTAATTGTGATAAGTGAGCATCATAGCGTTCTTGCAGCAGAGGATCACGAAGCATGGACACCAAAGGCGGGGTCATACTCATGGTAAGTTTAAAATCAATGCCGTCTCGTTTTAAACCTTCAAATACTTTTAATAAAGGAATGTAAGTTTCAGTAATCGCTTCATACAGCCATTCTTCTTCTAGCACATAGTCACTTCCTGGGTGACGAACGAAGGGCAGGTGTGCGTGAAGTACAAGCGCGACGTAGCCTATAGCCATAATATTTTTTATGTGTGGTATTTGGAGGTTACAGACAAAAAAAGTCTGTGTGGGGAAATTAAGAATATTTTAAGACTATATGGATCATTGATAATGAATCCTCAACTAATACTTATCGGGAATTTTAGATTTTAGATTTTAGATTACAAAAATTTGGTACAAGCCCCGTCCTTCAAGACGGAAAAATACTCGCTGCGCTGCGTACGCTTCGCTAACGTAAATCCAAAATCCAAACTTTTCCAGCTTCTACACTTTAGGGTGGAGTCAATCCAAAATCCAAAATCCAAAATCCAAAATCGCTTGACTCCTCTGATTTTAGACTTCTGCCAATACTGGTTGACTTAATGCTGCATTAACGGATATTGTTTGAGAATCAGCAGCAAAAATTTCGCAAGCGTTATTGGGACTTTCAACGAGTTTTACTTTGTAAAGTGTTGCTCCCAATTCAAGAATTGGCGATCGCAAGGTGTTACTAATATAAAGGGCTATATTTTCCGCAGTTGGCACAATTTTACTAAAGAAAGTAATATCTTTGTTTAAAAAAGTGTGATCAAATGGCTCAATTACATAATCTGTAATTACCTGATTTAAAGCCCCTAAATCAATAACCATACCTGTAGATGGGTCAATTTTCCCCTTGACGGTTACTTCTAATTGATAATTATGTCCGTGTCCATTTACACGAGCGCATTTACCATAAATTTCCGTATTTTTTGCCAAACTCAAATCAGTGTGCGCTAGACGGTGAGCCGCGCTAAAGTTAGTGCTAGTGCTGAGGTAAGCTTCCATGCCATTACCTGTATAATCTGCCCAAAGTTGATGACTTTCAAACAATTTAACTTTGGATAGTTTCACTCCTAATTTATGAATGGGTGCTTCTAAGAGATTATTCATGTAACGGGCAATATTCTCAGTTGTTGGCACAATATCGGCAAAATAAGGAATATCTTCATTTACACAAGAGTGATCAAATATTTTAATCACATAATCTTCCACCACTCGATTTAAAGCCGCTACATCTACAATCATGCCAGTGCGTGAGTCTATTTCCCCTTCTACAGTCACTTCTAAGTGATAGTTATGTCCATGAGTCTGAGTACACCGACCATATTTATCCGCGCTGAGATTAGGTGCTAGGCGATGAGCCGCGCTAAAGTGAGTTCTAATAGTTAAATCAGCTTTTTTTCCCTCTCCTTTATAATCTGCCCAAAGTTGAGGATGTTCAAATAACTGCACCCGAAGCAAAGGTAAGTGGGGTGCTAAACGTTGCCAAATCACCCGCGCTATATTTTCTGTAGTGGGAAGAGTTTGTTGAAATTCTGTCCACACATCATTGAGATAAGAAAAATCTAGTTGACTGGTAACTTCCTCTTTAATGACGTGTTTCACATCAGATAAATTCAGCACCATACCATACTCATCTAATTCTCCAACCATGGAGATGAATAAGACATAGTTGTGTCCGTGTCCGGGAAATTTTGAGTAAGCGCCAAACTTTTCTAAATTCTCGATTTCACTGAGTTCTGGGAACCAATACCGACAAATTGCTGAAAACTGATCGCGGCGATTAACAATACATTGCATAATTACACTAGGAAGGGAATTTAATATTTCTTAGACTTTGACTGTTTTTAATATAAACTAATTTGTTGCTTAGTTGTCAGTGAAACATTTAAAAAAATACTGACGATTAGCTAACTTGTGTAAATACCGATAAATTAACCAAGCTACAACTCCTAAACAGAGACTTAGGGCCATATCTTTGAGGATAAACCAGAAAATTGTCGGCTCAAACCAAAGTTCCCAGCGCAAAGGACTAATTTTTCGAGCTAGAATTAATAACCTCAATAGAGAATTTCCGCCCAATAAAAACATTAATAACACTAAACCCTTTTGCCATCTCCGAGATTGAGATGTATGTCCAAAAATTAAGAGTAAATGACGTTTACCCTGAAGTTTTCGCAGTAATTGTTCCAACCGCCAAAACATCCATAATAGTAATGGAAAAAAACCATAAGTAAGTAAATATATGGGCTGTGAAAATCTCCCGGAAATAGCTAAAATATTGACTAAAGCATGAAAAAAGACAGAATTTAGCCAAGCTGTAAAAATTAAATTCCGATCTTGATTGAACCTTCTACTGGCAGAAATATATATTCCTAAAGCGTACCCCCAAGGGGCAGAAAACATAGCGTGAACTGGTGTGCCAATACTCCGGTCTAAAATTGAAGATGTGCCGTGAAATAGATAAATCCAGGTTTCTTCAGCCGTGAACCCTAAAGCTACTGCTATGGTAAACAAAAAGACCGTAGTAGCTCGTAGATGATAATGACGTTGCCAATAGCACAAGGGGAGAATAACGGCTACTAATTTACAACCTTCTTCGATAGGCGCTATGACTAATATTTGCCGAAAAACAACACCAAAAAAATGACGCTGTATCTGTTGCCAATTTAGAACCCAGTTAGCGGCAGTTTCCACTGACCATTCTAGCCCAAGAGCCACAAAACCAGATATAGCACCAATAATGAACAAAATTATGACATTTAACAGAGGTGGGGCAGCAGGAGTTCTGCGGTAATAAAACCACAAAAACAGGAGAGGGGGAATAACTGCCCACAGGATTAGAGATAAATTAGCCACTCACCTGAGCAATAACGGTACGGTGACGAGGACTATTACTGGTAATAGTAGGAACTTGAAAACCTGCCGTAATTAAGGCTTGTTCAATGTCCAAATTGAAATATTCATCTAAATAAGGTTCGGTGCTTTTGAGCAACGTCAAAATGTATGTTGGCATTTTTTTGTAAATTTCCGATTTGGGATTCATGTCCATAATTGCTAGGTGGCCACCTGGACGCAAAATACGTCTAGCTTCAGCAAAAATCTGGTGAGTTACAGATTGGGGTAATTCATGACACATCAGAAACATAGAAACTAAATCAAAGGAAGCATCTGCTATGCCTGTAGATTCCGCTTCAGCGTGAATCCAATTAATTGGGGCTTGACGTTCTTGGCTACGATAGTTAGCTACAGCTAGGAAGTAAGGAGATAAGTCTAAACCGGTAATCTTGGCTTGGGGATAAACTGCTTGGAGAGCAAAGGTACTCATACCCACGCTACACCCCAAGTCTATAATATCTTGCGGTTGTTCAGAAATAGATTTTTTCAGGATATCGTGAAAGCTTTGACGGAGTTTTTCATCACCTTGGCTTTCAGGTTTGTGCCAAATTCTAGAGTGGACAGCATGAGCCGCTGATTCTACTTCAAAAGCAGCTTGCCAACTGAGATTTCCGGTTTCATAGGCGTGGAATGAGGTGACGTAGTAATCTGGATAATTTAGCCCAGAGTTTTGAATTTGAGTCAAATCCTTTGTCCAATCACGGGCTTGGAGTTTTTCTGTTTCCTTTGTCCAAAACACACCAATTTTTTCAGCCCGTTTAATCATCATTTGTCTAGCTTGATGTTTAGCAAAATTTGCTAGGGGTTTAATGGACAAGATGCCATTAACGAAACGGGAAGCTAAGTCAGGAGTATTGTTGATAGTGGTAGTCATAAATCAATTTTCGTCTTTGATACTCTTTTTAACTTATGACATATTTGCGGTTATCGGTTGGACGCAATAAGAGATAGGGCGCAGGCCCTGCGCCCCTACAGGTTTTGCGATTTGCCGACTGGATCTCAGTCAAGTGCATATCGCTATCTTTGCGGTTATCGGTTGGATGCAATAAGAGATAGGGCGCAGGCCCTGCGCTCCTACAGGTTTTGCGATTTACCTGAATCTCAGTCAAGTGCATACCTCTATATTTGCCTGAATTTAGCGCCTTAGAGAATTAGAGTTTGGTGGCTAGTACCATGAGTTGTTGATAGTTAATTAAATCAATAGTATTGTTAGCAGTATCAGTTTTAATCCATTCTTTTTCAGATAGTTTTTCCATAATTTTGGTAGTGTCTTCCAATGTGATTTCTGTCACTTCTGCCAAATCTTGCAAAGGAATGTTAAAAATTTTCTTACCTAGCTCTGATTCCTGACCATAGTTATCAGCTAAACTAACTAAAGTATGGGCGAGTTTGACCGCAGGTGGTGACAACCGCATTTGTAACCGAGTATTGATTTGACGGACTCGTTTTACCATCAGTTGCAGCATTCGATGATGTAATTGTGCATCTTTGAACAAAATTTGAATAAAATGCTCTCTAGAAATACTCAATAATTTTACTTGTGACAGGGAAATAACGTCGGTTGACCGTGGGGATTCATCCAAAACCGCCATTTCTCCAAAGAAATCACCACGTCCTAAAATTGCTATGGTAACTGATTCTTCTCCCTTGGTGTGTCGGACTTTCACCCAACCAGAAACAATAAAGTAAACTGCATTACCCCAGGCATCTTCCATTAAAACAGCCCGTTCTGACGGGTAATCATGTTCTGTTGCTATATCCATCAGCCATTCTATGGTTTGTGAACTGGCTGTACTTAATACTGAAAAAGTATTAGTAAAAAAATCTATTTTCATAAATATGTAAGTAAGAAATGATTGTAAGTAGGGAACAGGTGACAATTGACTATTGATAATTATCAATTACCCATTACCAGCCTAAACTAGATAATTAGCAACTTGGGTTATTTAGGAAAATTCTGAGATTTTTACTAACAAAATGTTATATTTTATACTTTTTCGTGGGTATGAGAGGAAATATTTTTACAGTTAATTCTCAATTCTCAGGGTTTGGGCTGCAAGATAAACTTTTGTCCATTCACCTAAAACTTGATGGGTTTTGAGTTGTAACTGCTGGGCTATAGTTTCTATGGAGTTACCTGCTTTGCGGAGGTGGAGAATTTGTTGTCCTAGAGGGGTGATTTGTGCTTGCAGTTGTTGCCATTTGGGTTCTGTTAGTCCTAGATTATGTGCTTCTAAGGAGGTAGAAAGCCAGTTATCAACTAGTTCTGGTTGTCCTTTAATGGCAAAAACTCGTACGGCATGATAACTGAGTTTTTCCCGCAGACGATATACTTCTTTGATCGGTTTGTTAAGTTGTTTGGCAATTTCTTCTTGGGATTTGCCTTGAAGATATAAGCGCAACCAATCTACTGCGTGTTGTCCAATATTTTCTAATAAATATTGCTCAAATTCTTGCTGGACAATTTGACGGTTAGCTAATTGTTCTTCTAGTTCTTGGGTTTCGTGATATTGAGCGATCGCTTGATTATCCACTAAGCTAACTGGATTGTCATGATTTTCTGAGAGAATTTCTTCAGAAACAAGCCTCACTAATTCACTGCTAGGTACTTGTGTTAAGCCTCCCCGCTGAATTCGTCGCAGGTAGTTAACAAATCGGTACATTAATATCGGTTGATTACGAACTGGACGTAAACAATATTCTTCGATGCTGGCAAATAACAACGTATCCCGCAATCTTTTATCCGTTGTCAATGCGGCAATTTGCGTCATTTGTTTTTGGATATAGGAATCGCTTTGTAGTAGTTCTTGGAGGACTTCTTGAAGGACATCAATCACGCTACGTTGGCGATCGCGGCTGAGGGATACCCAAGTCTGAATTTTGTTTCTGATGGCAACTACGCTACCCAAGCGGCTAATGAGTTGACGATAAGCCTTTTCTCTACTCATACCTAAATAGCGTGTGTGTAGAATTCGCCACCGATATTCCATTGCTTGTTTAGCAATTTCTAGTTCTTTGGGGTTGAGTAAATTAAACCGTTCTAAATCTACTCCCAACAGCCAGGTAAGAATACTTTGTCTAGTGGACTGACTTTGTTCTGGACATTCTGTAGTTAGTCGCTGTTGCCAATATTGAGCTAAATTTGTCCCATCTTGTGTCATAGCGATATTCCGCTCCTCGAAACTCTGTTGTAAAGTTTGCATCACAACCGCCATTTTGATTAAATTAGTGAACTTTGATTTTTTGGTAGTAAATAATAATTAGTAATTGGTAAGGTTTTGCCTATTACTGATTAACTATTTCTTGTAACTTAGAATTTTTACTAATTAGTAATTTGCGTTATTACTAATATATGAAAGTGGCAATTTATCCAGAGCAAATATTTTTTTATTAGGGATAATTATCTTTTAAGACGCATTTTATTTTGGTAAGTTTCAACTTTTGCAATAATCTTATGAAAGTTTGATCATTCCCTGAATTTATCCACTATTTTAACAATACATAAATTTCTGATTTCTAGAATTCCAAAAGGCGAGACAATTAGATTTTTGTCTAATTTGAATACTTACATATTTATGGCAATTGATGAATACTTAAATATTAGATTTAGAGATTTACTTGCAGCTAATAACTCCTCATTGATTCATTATTTAAGATAATACTATAAATAGACCGTACTTATACTGTGACGGAGATCACTGAACTTTAGTTAACTTCTAGGTGTCATATCAGTGATCAGACTGTAAAGATACGATATGAATGATATACACGAACTATATATCAAAAGTAAGTAGCTATTGGGAAAAACAGAGAACTGGGAATAGGGAGTAATTACCCATTACCAGCCTAAGATATGGAATTAGCTGCGGGAAGCCCCGATAATGGGGTTTTCTACCGATTCTCGATACTGTTGAACCTCTGCGGTGTAAGCGATTGGCAATACAGCTTCGACGTTTTCATGAGGACGAGCAATAATTACCCAAGATTCGAGAGTACCACCATGAACTTTTTCTACAGCATCCACACCGGCAGCCATAGCGGCTTTGACTTCGGAAACGTCACCACGAATATTGACTGTAAAACGGGCGCTACCCACTCTGATATAACCGACAAGGGTAACTCGACCAGCTTTTACCATTGCGTCTGCGGCTGCGAGTACAGCGGGAAAACCTTTAGTTTCTAATGATCCAACTGCCTGTGATGACATTTTTAATCTCCTGTTATGAATATAAAGTTATCGGTTGCTACAAATTATTTTTATGAAGGGATACTTCAATTTTTTGACAGCGAACTTACTTAGAAAATACGGAAAGGTTCAGATTTAGAGGTGAAGTGGATAGGTAAGATGGTTTCCACATTTTCCGGGGGGTTGGGAATAATGTAGTGGGTAATAACTTCACCACCATAAACTTCTTCACCAGCGGTAATTCCAGCGGCTACGGCTGTTTGCACTTCCGCAACGTGGCCACGGACAGCAACTATCATGCGACCACTTTCCGCGATACCGTAGTAAACAATCGTGACACTAGCAGCTTTAACCATTGCGTCTGCTGATGCTAAAACTGCCGGAAAACCTAATGTTTCAATTGCGCCAACTGCCATTGGCATGGCTTGAATCTCCTACGTTAGGGATAAGTGATTCTTATTTTACGAGGATTGTGTACCTATTTTAATTTTTGGGGAAATTTTCTTTTCTAATTAGTTACTGGGTATTGCTTGAGGTGGAGCGCGCTGATGTAAACTGAACTGATGTAAATAAAGGATTATGTTTCCAAGTTTTCTTCCTGCCGCAGTTGGGCAATTGACAGAATCAACATCTATCGCTTTGGCTGAAAATATCCAAAGTCAGGCGATTTCTAAGCCTTTAAGCAATCAACCCATTAATACCACTTATGTTCAAAAAGGTCAGGGTGGTATACCGATTTTATTAATTCACGGTTTTGATAGTTCGGTACTAGAATATCGGCGACTTTTGCCTTTGCTTGCGGAAATAAATGAAGTCTGGGCAGTAGATTTATTAGGATTTGGTTTTACAGATAGATTACCGGGGATTGCTTATAGTGCGGAAGCAATTAAAACCCATCTTTACTCTTTTTGGCAAACTCTGATTAATCGGCCTGTGATTTTGGTGGGTGCGTCAATGGGTGGTGCTGCGGCTATAGATTTTACCCTCACTTATCCAGAAGCAGTAAAACAATTGGTATTAATGGATAGCGCCGGGTTAAAGGGAAATTCGCCGTTAGCTAAATATATATTTCCACCTTTGGATTATTGGGCAACGGAATTTTTACGCAATCCCAAGGTGCGAAAAAGCATTTGTCGAACTGCATATAAAAACCCTGATCTAATCTCCGAGGATGCTTTGTGTTGCGGAGAGTTACACTTACAAATGCCTAATTGGACTCAAGCTTTAATTGCTTTTACCAAAAGTGGCGGTTATGGTGCGTTTAAATTTCCCCAACTTGCCCAAATTGAACAATCAACTTTAATTTTATGGGGAGATAGTGATAAAATTTTGGGAACTGGGGATGCTGCAAAGTTTGCCAAAGCTATTAATAAAAGTAAACTAATTTGGATTAAAGATTGTGGTCATATTCCCCACTTGGAACAACCACAAATTGTCGCTGAATATATATTAGAATTTCGGAATTAATCGAGCAACAATAGCAACAAGATCCCCGACTTCTTGAAGAAGTCGGGGATCTAAATTCTTAACTTCAATCATATAACCAAGTGTTTTTGGAAAAATCTTCACTATCTTGACTAGGCTTTTCCTGAAGTCGTTCTATGGATCTATGGGATTTTTTGTATTGAATGGATTTGGAAATTTGACTAGATTGGGTACTAGGTTGTGGACTAGATTGTTGATAAGGTTGTTTTAAAACTTTGATTTCTTCGAGTAACTGAGAGTTAGAATCTGCTAGTTGTAATGCTGTTTGTTTCGTTTCATAAACTTCCTTGGTTAACCGTTCTGCTAATGCTTCCTTTTCAGAAACAACTATTTGTAAATCACTAATTTGCTGTTTAAGAGTAGATTCTTGCTGTTTTAATGTAAAGACTATTTGCTGTAATTCTTTAACACTTGCTTCTAACTCTAGCTGAGTATTATGTGTAGAGTCAGGAATATCATTAATTGGTGTTTTTACTTCTAAAACTGATTCAGCAGCAATTTCAATTATAGGTTCACCTTGAAGAGGTGTAAATTTTTGCGCTTCTTCTTGTATTAAATTAGAGAGATTTTTTTTAGGCATTACTTTATGAACTCCATTATCTGATCATTATTCAAGTATAAGTCTTGAAGTGACATCACAAGATCAGATACTCAAATTCTTCAAGAAATTGGATATTTTATTATTTCAGTTTATGGGTGATCTAGTCGAGATAATAGATAAAATCAAAATGTATCCTTATCTGTTCCTTTCACATTTTGGCTACTATCTCTTGTCCTCGTTGTCATCAAGTTATTGATAGTCAAGCAATTACTTGTCCCCAGTGTCGGTTACTCCTGAAAGCTTACGGACATCCTGGTATTCCCTTGCACCGCGCTCAGGGAAATGATCCTCTATGTGACAGTTGTAGCTATCACTTTGATCATACCTGTAATTTTCCCCAATATCCCTATGCTCAACAATGTACACTCTATCAAAATCTAGAAGAAAGTAAATTAGAACGGCAAAAACAGAATTCTTATCATAGGCTGAGTACAAGGTTAAATGGTTGGATGCAACGCCATCAAACTTTGTTATTAATACTAGGTTTGTTATTAGTTTGTTTATTAATAACCTTGTTTACCTCTTGATATAGCAAAATAGTAAAAACTGCCAAATTTGTTAGTGCTGGTGATCTTCTTAAACTTTGTTTACTTCCAAGTTTTCTGGAGTAATTTCCCCAGTTGATGGAACTTCTTCTTCAAACACCTCTAAATCAAACCAAAAAGTAGTACCGATACCAACTTCACTGACCAAATTAACTTGACTATGATGTCTGTCAATAATGTTTCTGACAATTGACAAACCTAAACCTGTTCCTTCTAAAGTATGAACTCTGTTTTCTACGCGAAAGAATCGGTCAAAAATTGCCTGTTGATCTTCTGGTGCTATGCCAATTCCTGTATCACTAATTTCAATTCTAACCTTACCAGAATGATGATGAGAATTAGAATTAGCATCTAATTGATAAGCACGGATAACTACTTTACCACCTCCTAAAGTAAATTTGAGAGAATTACCAATTAAATTACCAAAAACTTGCAGTAATAAATCATAATTTCCTAGAACTAAGGGTAAATCAGACGTTAATTCCTGACAGAGTTCAATCCCCTTGTCTTTAGCATTAAGTTGATAGGTTCTTAATGTCTGTTCTAGTGCTTGTGGTAAATCTACTTTATCAAAACTGTAATTGCGCCCAGATTCAAGTTTTGATAAATCTAAAACATCATTAACTAAGCGGGTGAGTCTATCGGTTTCATTATTGACTGTTTGCAAAAATTCTTTACGTTCATCAATACCTAAATCTTCGCCATAATCATGTAAAGTTTCAATATATGTTTTGATGTTAAATAAGGGTGTCCTTAATTCATGGGAAATATTGCTGATAAATTGGCTTTTTGCTTCATTTAGTTCTACCTCACGGCTAATGTCTTGGACTGTGATAGCTATGCCTTTAATACTTTCTCGTTGGAGGTTAAGAACTGTGGTTAAAACAATGCGAATTGTGCGTTGAGTAGGTTGTTTCAATAGGATGCGAAATTCTGCACTTTCACATTCACCTGCTGCCATTTCATACAAAGTTCGGGAGATTTCCATTTGCACACTATGGGGCAAATGATGCAGTATATTACTACCAATAACTTCTACACTTTCCCAACCAAAAATCCGTTTAGCAGTGGGATTAAATAATATTACTTGCATATTATTATCAATCAAGACTGCACCATCAGCAATAGTAGAAACTAAGGTTTCTAATTTAGCTTTTTCAGCGGTTAATTCTTCAACATTTTGTTCTTCATAACGTTCTAGCCGTTCTGCCATTTCATTAAAGCTGAAAATTACCTCTCCTAGTTCACCACTTAGAGGTATATCTATGCGTTGCTTAAAATTACCAGCAGCAATTTGTTTAACACCTACTAATAATTCTTTAATAGGTTTAGTAATAGTTAAAGCATTAATGACTCCCGCCAAAATTACCATTACCCAAATTGTAATAAAGACGGCAATAGTAACATCACGGGTGAAATTAGTAGAGATAACAGCGGTTTGGTTAGGGTTAATGCCGACTGCCAACACACCTAAATATTTGTTATCTACTACTAGAGGAACAAACACATCGGTAACTGCGCCATCGGGGGTGTTATGTTGCCTAACCATTGGCTGGTCTTCATTGCCAGGATAATCTTCAGGTAGTTGAATCCGTCGTTTAATGGTGAGGGAGTTTTCTACCTCTGGTTCCCAAAAAGGTAGACCGAAAAAGATTTGCCCCGTTTCATCAGCGTATAGCATATAACGCACGTTAGACGTGGTGCTGTAAAAACGTTGGGAAAATTGGGCAACTTCAGTCAGATTGTGATCGGCAATTAAGGGGGCTACATTAGCAGCCAGTAGCAATCCTAAATCACGACCAAAGCGGGTGTCATTGAGACGTGCATCTTGCTGAATTGTGTTTACAGCCCAGAAAGTCAAGCCACTCATTACCAAGGAAACCATGAGGGTGGCGACTGCTAGAAGTTTGGTCTGAAGGGTAAACTCTGACCACCAATTGGCAATGCTTGCTGCGAGGGAAGCTATCGCTTTTGACGCACCAGAGGCGAATTCATCTCGAAAATTTTTGAAAATAACCAGCATCTTAAAATACAGTTGTTAGTAGTTCGTCGTTTTCTAGTCCAAAAACTAAAAATTGCCAGTTAAATTACCCAAACGTGCTAAGGATTGGCAGAAGGGACTGGAAACTGGGGAGAGAATATAGTTGATCTTTTACCTCTTCTTTCCTAATTTAACTATGTTTTTGGAGTAATCGTAAAAACTCGGTTGAAATAGGGGTCATGTGATGAGACTATTACAATGTAAATTATCCCTAAAATACTGATCACTCAATTAAATCTACCCTATTCTATTTATGACTTATCCTGAAACATCACGCAAATTACCTACCCAAGCAATTGGGGCAAAAATTTTTCATTATTGTAATTTCATCAGTTTATTTATTATGATCACCAGTGGATTGCAAATTTACAATGCTAATCCTGTTTTTGGTGGGCGTGATGGATTACATATTTTTCCTCTTTTTACTTTAGGTGGTTGGTTAGCTGGAGGTAGACATTGGCATTTTGCAGCTATGTGGATATTTTCTATCAATCTTTTCTGGTATGGAATTTATATTTTTATCACCCGACGCTGGAAAAATAGATTTGTTGGTGTGAATGATCTTAAAGCATTACAGAAAAGCGGAAATAACCAACGGTTAAACTATGCTTGGCATCGAATTATTTACACAGCAATTATTCCTATATTATTATTAGCAATATTTACAGGCATAGGAATGTACAAATCGGCTCAGTTTTCTTGGATAGTTGATATTTTTGGCAGTTGGCAAGCATTAAGAATTGTCCATTTTGCCTCTGTACCAATGGTATTAATATTTGTTTGGCTGCATTGGAAGTTAGGGCAAAAGGTGGGAGGAAATGAACTTACAGAATCTATGTTTTGGTAAACAATAGCAAGAATTTAGGAGTTACAATGAATAATCAAGAATTTAGCCGGAGAAAGTTTTTACAACTCTCTGGTTTGTCAAGTATGAGTTTATTACTTGGTGGTTGTGGTACACCTATATTTGCAGATTTAGTAGGAACACTTTCTGCACCTCTAAATCAGAAATTTGAAGAGTTAATATTTCAGCCACAAAAGCTAATTCCAGAATTTTTACCTAGTCAAATTCAACCAAATGATTTAATAGTTAATAGCTTTAAATCTACACCAATTATTGATCTAAAAAAATATCGTTTAATTATAGATGGTGAGGTAAATAATCCCCTTAGCTTCAGTATCGCTGATATTCAGGCTTTACCTCTAACTTCTATGATTATCCGTCATGTTTGTGTGGAAGGCTGGGCAGCAATTGTTCAATGGGGTGGCATTCGTTTGAGGGAAATTATCGCCCTTTCTCAACCTAAATCAAAGGTGAAATATGTTTATTTTCAATCAGCAGATGGTTATTATGAAAGTTGGGACATAGCTTCAGCTTTACACCCTCAAACTTTATTAGCTTATCAAAAAAATGGTGAAGTTTTGCCTGTGGAAAATGGTGCGCCTTTACGGTTAGCTTCACCTATTAAACTTGGTTATAAACAAAGTAAATGGGTGACACGAGTTACTCTTACCAGTGAGTTATCAATTGCTAAAGGTTATTGGGAAGATCAGGGTTATGAATGGTTTGCAGGATTGTAAATAGAAGAAGGAGTCAGGAGTCAGGAGTTCAGGAGTTCAGGAGTTCAGGAGTTCAGGAGTTCAGAAAGAAGAAGAAGAAACATTTTTTCTTTTGTCGTCTACTCCCAATTACCAATTACCAATTACCAATTCCCTTATTTTTTCACTAAAATATAGGCATTTGTATATTCAGGTAATTTTTGAATATATTGCTCAAAATCTTGTTCACTAGCAAAAGTTCCGGCCAAAAAATCAAGCTGATAAAGATTAGGCAAAAATGCTCCACCTGTATCAGCAATTACGCCCATTTTTAACCGTTTCTGTCCATTCTGATTGTCTTCAATCACAATTATTCTTCCTAACCCAATATTCAGAACATCTCCGGCAAATGTTACTCCGGGTTTAATGGATATTTTGGCATCTATTTTATATCCATAGCCTTTAATTGCATTAACTTCTTTAAAATACCAATAGCGCTTTTGTGCAGTTGCTTTTAAGCCTCGAATATAAGACATTCCATTATTTTTATCTACGTTTAAAAACTCTTTACTTCCATCGGTAAAATTAACTAATACTGTTCCTTGCATTAATGCTGCTTCTAAACCCTTACGAGTTAAATAAGCGATGGGTTTAACTTTACCAAATTCTTTACCTCCAGGTTCATAAATACCTGATAAAACATCTTGTTTAGTATAATTGGTGTAAAATTTATCCTGTTGTAATTCTTCGTTAATAGCATATATTGGTGTATTATATTTAGCAGTTTTTTGTCGAGAACCAGAATGAATAAAAGCAGCATATTTTGTAATTCTTAGTTGTTTTTGCTGGAGATTTTCGGGGTTATGAGCAGACCATTTAATCACGCGAAAATTGGCGTTAATAAAATTTGGATCTTGTAACCGAGTTGTTCGATTGTTAGCAATGTCTTCTTCTAAGACGACAATCATGAAATCTAATGTTTTCAGAATATCTTTAACGGTAACTCCTTGAGTTACTAAGATTCCTGTACGTTTAATATCAGGATCTTCTGTAGAATATTTTTGAAAATATTGTCTCGTATTTGTGAGTACGGTTAATAAATCTGCTTGATTAAAATTTATGGGATTATTTGGTAATTTTCCTGGTTTTAATACTTGATGAGAATCAATACTATATTGATACTTCTGCCATTCATTGATAACTGAATAAAATATAGATTTTTCATCATTTTTAACAGTTAATTTAGATGGTTTTGGCGTAGATGAATTATCTGAAAATACTTCAATTGGAGGATTTCCTATTTGGGACAATGATAAATTTTTAACTATTTGTTGTTGTTGAATTGGCTGCTTATTAGTGAAACTAATTACTAATAAAGTAGTAATAAATGCTGTGATTTTTAATTTTTGATTAAAGAGGATACGCATAATTCATGAAAACAAATAATGATCACCGCTCATTCTAGCATTATCAGAAGTATTAACAATGGACAATATGCCCAATTAGGTGGATTATGATAACTCATATAAGAGGATTAATCATCCATTTCTTTGAGGGTGGCTAATGCTGAAGGTGACAAACGACTAAGATAGCGGAATATCCAATATTTAACTATGGTGTCTAAAATTACAGGAAATGTGGCAATAAAGATAAATATATAATTTCTACTTGCTGGTAAACCTAAATGTGCTGTAAATCCTTCCAGAAGTATTTCCCACCCATGTGGTGAGTGAAAACCGACAAACACATCTGTACATAAAATAATTAAAAAAGCTTTAGCACTATCGCTTAAACCATAAACAATTTGATCTAAGAAGTGTTGCAAAGAAATAATATCTTTTATACTAAAAATAATTACTAATGCAAAGGCAATTAATGCTATAATATCAGCAAATATATTACTAATAGCATTGGCACTTTTATCTCGAAATTCCGCTGCTAATTCTATGGCCTTTTGTTTAATTTTGGATTCTATATTTTCTTGAGAAATTTTGGGTTCTGAATCTAGTAAATTTTTGAACTTTAATTCTGCTGTGAAGATTTTTAATTCATGAAAGGCTTTCTCCTCCATGTCCTGATTTAGGAAAATTTCCTGAAAGTTATTATTTCTCATGCTTTCTACTATGGGAATGATAAATATCTGCTTAGATAGTTGATGAGTTAGCAGGGGAATAATAATCAGCAATAATAAGAATTTTACAGCTATAGTTGTCCGCTGTCTGGATATTTGATATTTTTTGATAAATTCTTGATCTGTATTCGGAGATATGTCACTAAAAATTTTTTGGAATGTTCTACCAATTGATCTGGGTAATATGCCAGTTTTTAAGAATGTAAATGGTTGTGATGGTTTTTTCACGAGCAGATAACTCATTAATGCTAAATATTCCCGTAAATCCGGTTACTTCAATTATGCTATCAGTAGAAGCATTAAACCCTGCTGTTGCATCATTAATGGCGATAAAGGTTTTTTGTCCAAAGCTGAACTGAGCAGCAAAATTTGACCCAAAAGCCGCGGCTGTTAATTTTGCTCCAATACCTGCGGCATCCAGAGTATTTACTGTTCCCACATCTACAAATCCGGCTCGTGCGGTAGAAACACGGAATAGATCATTGCCTGTAGTAGCGTTGAAATCAGTAATTACATCAAAGTTAGCTAAAAGAGAATCAGTGAGATTTTGGTAAACAAACTTGTCGCTACCTAAACCGCCAATTAGAGTATCTTTACCACCCGCACCCGTGAGGATATCGTTATTTGCACCACCGACGAGGATATCGTTACCACTAGCACCTGTTAGAGTCAGACTAGAAGGATTACCAATTGTGCCATCTCCATTAGCATCTATGCCAAACTTAGTTTCTTGAGTTAAAGCTTCAGAAGAATTAAATGCCCATTGCCCTTCAGAAGAAACCCAATTCCAGTTACTATCTAAATGCCAGATGTGCAGGTAGTTTCCGTTAACATTTTTCCAGAGGAGTTGGTTATCTCCATTGATAGTTTCTGCGGCGATAGTTTGCCATCCACCGTAGATATCTTGGTAGATTTGTTGTCCACCATTTTTAATGGCAATTGGGTTAGCTGTTCCGATTTGGGTAAAGTATTTGTTAGTCGTATCTTTGACTAGTTTGGTATTACCTGCTGATTCGATTGTAGTGTAAGAATTGCCATTTGTTGCATTA
>JANMGZ010000577.1:0-7398 GCA_031374905.1 Dolichospermum sp. OTE_70_metabat_362_sub | reverse complement strand
CAACCCATACCCGAACCATCCACCCAAGTTGGTAAAGTTGCAGTGACAATATAATGACAGCTATCGGAAAAAACCCACCATGCAAACACTAGCCGTTACTGAAACTATCACCACCATCGCTGAAGCAGAAAAACGATTTGGCTTAAGTCGCAGTAGCTTGGATTTTTTCACAGAATGGCATAATCAATTACCTGAGATTAATCCCAATGACCGCACCAACCTAGAAATTCTCTGGAATCGTTATATTTATCATCGTTCAGGTGGGCATTTATTAGAAAGTACGGTGATGCTATTACTTGTTTCTCCATTACTTACCGTTGCAGGTTTATATGATCCACCTTTTCGCATCAAAGCTGAGGAATCTGTGCAAATCACAATAGCTGATAGCGAAGAAACTCTACAGGGTCGAATAGATTTACTGGTATTGCAAGATCAACTATGGATAATTGTTTTAGAATCCAAAAAAACCATGTTATCAGTTTGGTCAGCATTGCCACAAACCTTGGCTTACTTAATGGCTAGTCCCAACGCTGATCTACCTAACTTTGGAATGTTAACCAATGGTGACGATATTGTATTTGTCAAACTAGAAAATAAACACTATGCCATATCACGAGTATTTGCCCCACTGTCTACCCAAAGCGAATTAGAATCTGCCTGTCGAGTTCTCCGCAAAATTGCCGAAATAGTAAAATGATTAAAAAAAGCTCAGTAATACCTCCACAACTCAGCTTTTCCTCTCAACGTAGCAAACCACGAATCACGTTATGATAGTGGATAGTCTGCTTGTAAATTATGATTGAGTGAATTATTCCGACTCCGCTAATGAAATTGACCTTGGGTCAATATTCCCCTTTCAATTAGATCAATTCCAGAAAGAAGCGATCGCCTCCCTCAATGCTGACCGTTCAGTAGTCGTCTGTGCGCCCACAGGTTCAGGAAAGACCCTCATCGGGGAATATGCTATCTATCGCGCCTTATCTCGCGGGAAACGGGTATTTTACACCACTCCCTTAAAGGCGTTATCTAATCAAAAACTTCGAGACTTCCGCGAAAAATTTGGCTTTGATCAAGTTGGACTCCTCACCGGAGACGCTTCCATTCACAGGGATGCCCCAATTTTGGTCATGACCACAGAAATTTTCCGCAATATGCTCTATGGCACACCCATAGGTCAAATCGGTATCTCCTTAACAGATGTTGAGGCTGTAGTGCTAGATGAGTGCCACTACATGAACGATCGCCAACGGGGTACAGTGTGGGAAGAATCCATCATCTACTGTCCCCGTGCCGTCCAACTTGTAGCCCTTTCCGCTACCGTTGCCAACAGTGATCAACTTACCAGTTGGTTAAATCATGTTCATGGACCAACAGACCTAATTTACTCGGATTTTCGCCCTGTTCCTTTAGAATTTAATTTTTGTAATCCCAAAGGCTTATTTCCGTTATTAAATGAAACCAATACCAAAATTAACCCCCGCTTAGTCAAAAAGGCTAAAAAAGGATATTGGGAAAAAGGCAAAGCTGGTAGACCAGAACCGCCTGGTATTATTTATACCCTTAGTCAACTTCAAGAACGGGATATGCTCCCGGCAATTTACTTTATCTTCAGTCGTCGGGGCTGTGATAAAGCCGTTGAAGAAGTTGGTGATTTATGGTTAGTTAATAATGATGAGTCTCAAATCCTGCGTCAACAGATTGATGAATTTTTACGCCGGAATCCCGATGCTGCTCGGGCTGGACAAGTTGCGCCCCTGTATCGAGGCATAGCTGCCCATCATGCCGGAATTTTACCAGCTTGGAAAGGATTTGTTGAAGAACTATTTCAGCAGGGATTAATTAAAGTCGTATTTGCTACGGAAACCTTAGCAGCGGGAATAAATATGCCCGCTCGGACAACAGTAATATCTACTTTGTCTAAGCGTACTGATAATGGACACCGCTTACTCAATGCTTCGGAATTCCTGCAAATGGCAGGGCGGGCTGGTCGTCGGGGTATGGATCTCCAAGGTTATGTAGTGACATTGCAAACCCCCTTTGAAGGGGCAAAAGAAGCATCCTATTTAGCGACATCCAAAGCTGATCCTTTAGTTAGTCAGTTTACACCCAGTTACGGCATGGTGTTGAACCTGCTGCAAACCCACACCATAGAAAAAGCCAGAGAACTCATAGAACGCAGTTTTGGACAATATATGTCCAACTTGCATCTGCAACCGGAGTTTGAAGAATTGGCGCAAGTTAAAGCCGAATTATCGCAAATTCAGTCACAATTGGCAGAAATTGACGAAAATGAATTGATGGTTTATGAAAAACTGCGTCAACGGCTGAAAGTAGAACGGCAAATTTTCAAAACCTTGCAAGAACAGGCACAGGAAGATAGACAGGCACAATTGGCAATGATGCTAGATTTTGCCATATCTGGAACTATGTTGAGTCTCAACGACAGAAACGCCATGTCACCCCTACCGATAACAGTAGTGCTGGTTGATAAAGCCGTGAGTGTGGGTGAAACATCTTACTTTGTTTGCTTGGGGCAAAATAACCGTTGGTATGTGGCAACTTCAGCAGATATTTTAGATATGTATGCAGAAATGCCACGGGTAGAAATTCCAACAGAGCTAATACCGCCGTCAGAATTGAGCTTGAAACGAGGACAATCAATCCGTGGTGATGAAAGCACGATAGCGATCGCTCAAAGTATACCCAACCCTGAAGAATTTGACCATCTACCCACAGAGGTACGGGAACAACTCAGTCGCTTAACTGCGGTTCAAGAACAGTTAGAAAATCATCCCATCTATAAATCAGGGAATATTGCCAAAATATTCAAAAATAGAGCGCGTTGTGTGGAATTAGAAGCGGAAATTGAACATTTAGAAGAGCAAGTATCACTACAATCCCAAAGATATTGGGAAGAGTTTGTCTGTTTAATTGAGATTTTGCAGTCCTTTGAATGTTTGGATAATTTAGTCCCCACAAAATTGGGAGAAATTGCGGCGGCCATTCGCGGTGAAAATGAATTATGGTTAGGTTTAGTTATGGCCAGTGGGGAGTTAGATAATATTGGCCCCCACAACTTAGCAGCAGTCATAGCCGCTTTGGTGACTGAAAGCCCCCGTCCAGATACGAAAGTTGACTTTAATCTGTCTTCAGAAGCGGACGCAGCTTGGTTAACATTGCAACCGATTCGCCGTTCTGTGTTAAAGATGCAGTATCGTCATGGGGTAGCCTTACCTGTGGGTTTAGAAACTCGGTTTATCGGCTTGATTTCCTTGGTGGAACAGTGGGCGCTAGGGGTAGAGTGGAAAGCATTATGCGAAAAAACCACTTTAGATGAAGGGGACGTAGTGCGAATTTTACGCCGCACTCTGGATTTATTATCCCAAATTCCTCATGTTCCTAATTTACCAGATATGTTGCGGCGGAATGCTCAACGGGCGATGCAATTAATTGATAGATTCCCTGTGAATGAAGCCATGGAGTAATCAAAAATCTCCAATTTGCACACCATATTGAAATAAAATCTCTGTGGGACAGGCCGAACAGTCTGTCCAAATTGTACCTAAAATTAAATTCTTTTGGATTGTTAGCGATCGCTAATAGTAATACAATACTTGTCGGTTAAGCTAAAAACATTAAATCAGGTAGGTTGGGGAAGCCATAGTCTTGGACGGGTTTCCCGGCTTGTGGCAAATGGCGTTTGACGTAAGGAAATCCAACATTTACGGACTTTTGTTGGGTTGCGCTGTTGCTTAACCCAACCTCCATCTGGATCATTTTTTAAATTGGTATTATTTTCTATTTAGTAGGATTTTTGTCGACCAAATCAGCAAACTTTTTTAATATTTCCCAATATCTTTGTCCCGCAACAGAAGATAAATCATTATGACTGGCTTTGTCTACCCAAAAAGAAAGTTTGGGAGATGATACAGCCGCAAATAATTTTTCTCCATGACTAAAAGGAATAATTTCATCAGTTTTACCATGAATGATCAAAACGGGACATTTTACTTTTTTGATTTTGTTGAGATTAGTAAATTTATCAAAAGGTAAAAGTGGTACAGGAACAACTACCCGAAATATAGAAGTAAAGCTACTTTCAACTATTAACCCAGCTACAGGTTTTTTAGATGCTAAATCTACGGCTGAACCACCACCAACGGAACGCCCAAAAACGATTATTTGTTGGGGAGAAATATTTATTTTTTGAGTTAAATAATTGTAAGCATTATCAATATCTTGGTAAGCAGCTTTTTCTGTAGGAGTTCCTTCACTTGTTCCATAACCGCGATAATCATAAGCAAAGACACTAAAACCTAAATTCCTGATTTGTTCTAATCTTGGTTTAATATATCCCAAATCTTCAGCATTACCATGAGCATAAAGAATAGTATATTTAGCTTGAGGATTTGGTAAATAAATTGCCGAAATATTTTTATTATCTGCGGTTTTTATTTTGAGAATATCTGGATTATCTTGATAACTAGATGCTGGGGGGAGAAAAATCATGCTGTCAGCACGAAAATAAACATAGACAGCAAAAAAAGCGTAAATAAAAATAAGAGATTTTAACATTCGCTTCCAGGTTAAATCACCGATAAGCAGTTTTTTTAATTGCCGTTTATCCATAAAAATTAAGTTGTCAACTTCCTTGATAGAGAAATAATAAATTACAGCGATTTTCGGGTAAATTGTGTAGGTTGGGTTGACGTATGTTACCCAACATTATTAATTCTTTTGTTGGGTTGCGCTGTCGCTTAACCCAACTTACAATTTTATTAACATCAAATTACATATCTTCTTGATATTTTACTAACAATTTAGGAATATAATCATAGCCATCAACACCAATAACGGCAATCATTTTGGGGCGATTCTGTTGCACTAATAATTGAAATTTGTCTATACCAATTTGTCCCCTAATAATTGTCAACAAAGCCGCAGGTTGTCGCCATTCATCAGAAGCAATTTGCTCTAAAAGATACATTCCCAAACTACCAGTATAAACTGCTTTTTCATAATTAGCAATATGATAATTAGCCTCAGCTAAATATGCTAAATTTCTCCCTTGTAGATACAAATCTCCTGAAATTTGAGCAGTTTTAAAGGCATTTTCTAAATATTTAATTGCTGTTGCATATTGTGCAGTAACTAAATAAGCAATTCCTAAACTACTAAAACATAAAGCTTGACTTTGCAAATCACTTAATTTTTCAGCTAGTTTTAAGCCTTGTTCTAAATAGTTAATTGCCGATTCATAAACTTCAGGTTCACTAATTTCTGTTTGCTTGGCTTGCATGACTTCGCTATAACCTAGATTTACTAAAGCATTTGCTTCTCCAGTTTTGTCCCCTGTTTGTCTACTGTAAATTAATGCTCGTTGACTATAATTAATTGCTTCACTATAATTTTGTTGTTGCACATAAGTTCGGCTTAGGTGGTTAAGATTGGCGATTTCACAGATTTTATCTCCGGCATTTCTAGCTATTTCCACGGCTTGTTGATGAAAATCAAGGGAGCGATCATATCTGCCTAAACCTCGCTGGGAATAGCCCAATAAAGTCAAAATCCGGGCTTTTTCTTGAGTACCTTCTGCCGAACGCAAGGGGGCATCTAAATAATCTAAAGCATCCCGCAAATAACTACCAGAAAATGAGGCGAAAATCCCACCGTAGAGGGGAAAATAAGGACGTTGGGCAAAGGTTCGCAAAATTTGCAGCATGATTTGGGATGCACCATTGCTATATATTGCTGTTTGATTTTGAAAACCACTGGCTAATTGACTCCAAATTACGGCAAAGGTTAAAAATGTGGAAATAGATAATTTAGGACCTGCTTGAATATCATAAGCTTGTTCATCAAACCAGTTAATTAAACCTCTTTGCAAAAACTGTAAAACTATTGTTAATTCTACCCAATTACTCAAACTAATTTGCTGTTGTTGTTGAGCAAATTCTAGGGTTGATTGTTCTTTTGCTAAAATCTCAAAAAATGCTTGGGGAACTTCACTATTAACTACTTTAGCCCAACTTGCCCAAGGACTATTTTCTCCGGGTACACCTCCAAATCCTAATGAACTTTTGCGTTCATACATCCAATTTAGTAAATTTGCTTGAATTTTTTGCCAAGAAGTTATACCACGAGTAATACCGTCAGCAATTTGCTGAAAATCTTGATTAGCACTAGCAAATTGTTGTAGAGATTTGGCTAATTGTTGAAGTTGGGACACATTTAAGGGATACTTCAAATTGGGATCAGTAGCTCGCAACAAAGCCGTCAATCTTTCATCTGCGGTTGCTGTGGTAATTTCCCGCATAGATAGAGCTATCGCTTCTGTGGCTTTATTTTGTTCTTGCCACCGTTGCCATTGAGTTTGGATGGTTTTAGCCGCGCGTAAACTTCGGGTAGCTTTGGCTTTTTTGAGTTCATCGGTTTCCGAGTCTACCTGAGATTGTATTGTATTTAGGCGATCGCTCAAAACTAACTCAAAGACTTCCCCTGTACCGGAAGTGATACCTTTGAGCAACATTTGATAAACCTGCTCTACAGAGCTAATTTTACCTTTGAGAGTGGTTTCGATAATGTCATCAATCAAAGTAAGATAATGATCGCGTAATGGTAAAGAGTCTGACACTTTAGCTAATAGGGAACATCACAACAATTCTCATTGTAGCTGTAGCAGGTTTAGAGATTGGGAATTAGAAGCAACTAAAAATTATGAATAAGTGTAAACATTCAGTTTCTAAATTTATGGCAAATTTATAAGAAGGAGGTTGGCACTGAAGATTGTCGTTATGACAAGGGAACACCAGAAGAGGTTTTGGGCAACTTTACTAGGAATTTCACGTACAGACCATACCATCATATATTCATATCGCCAAATTTTATCTACCCAATGGAGGAATCAAGACGTACCCAATAAATATTAAATAATTAAATATTCCGATCACCTGACGAACTTTAACAGCACATCCCTTTGTTTGTACTAAACAAACAAGGGATTTTTTTATATAAATTCGTAAATGATACCAATTGCAGAAGATAATTATCAATTTATATATCTTAGGGAAGACTGGATTCAACCATGATAAATATTAAATATTAAATAGCCCGATTACCCTACCGGACTTTAGCTCCAAACCCTCTCTTGTCATTACCCGATAAGAGAGGTTTTATTAAAATTTTATCATTCTCATTACAAGAGAAGGCAGGAGGCTGGAGTAAAGAATGAATAAAAACTTAATTCGTTAAATGATTGAATAAGGAAGAAGATTTTGTTTCTGTAAAATGGATGGACCCTGCTTTGGAAGAAGTGATTAACCGCGACAAGCAACTGATATATGAACGGAAAACCGGGTGATCTTCAACGCCTGCAACATATCATCAGGTGTATTTCGG
>JANMGZ010000550.1:0-3673 GCA_031374905.1 Dolichospermum sp. OTE_70_metabat_362_sub | reverse complement strand
GGATTATCTTCTGCAATCAAAATCCGATATTCCTGCCCCAGAGCCAGACTAATTATCCCTTCTTTGGGAAATGAACTAACATTGGCGACTATATCCGCCAAACCAACCTGAATATTAAATCTAAAGCAACTACCTTGATTTATTTGACTTTGGACAGTAATTTCACCACCCATCAATTGGACAAACTTTTGACTAATCCGTAACCCTAAACCTGTTCCTTCTTTGGATTTATAACCGGCTTTTGTTTGCCCAAATGCCTGAAATAAATTACCAAGTTCCTCTGAGGCAATACCGGGTCCTGTATCTTCAACCTCAAAGCCGAGAGTTTGCTGTGTACAGGTGAATGGCTGTTGATCATGATTCCTAATTCTTAGAGTAACGCTACCTTTGTCGGTAAATTTGATGGCATTGCCCAGGAGGTTAATAAGTACCTGACGCAGTTTGCTCTCATCGGTTTTGATGTATTGAGGTAAAGTCACGTCATAGTCAAAAATAAGTTGTAAGCCTTGAGATTGTCCTTTGAGTTGGAACATGGCTTCTAGACTCGAAAGCAATTTATACAGATCAAACTCTGTTTCGTAAAGTGTGATTTTTCCCGTTTCGATTTTGGACATCTCCAAGACATCATTAATCAATGCCAGCAAATGTTCACCACTGTGATTAATGATTTTGATATATTGTTGATGATCAACAGTTAGGGATTGATCCTGCTGCATTAACTGAGTAAAGCCGAGAATAGCGTTAAGTGGAGTTCGCAATTCATGGCTCATATTTGCCAAAAACTCGCTTTTAGCCCGATTAGCAGCATCTGCGGCTTCTTTGGCTAGTTTCAATTCATTATTAATTGCCTTCTCTTTTTCTGCCATGACTCTCATGGTCGTTTCGGCTGTAGTTCGTTCCCTAATTTCCACTTCTAAGGCTTTATTGGCATTCATCAGTGCCGCAGTGCGTTCTTCAACTCGCAATTCCAGTCCTTGATAAGCTTGGCGTTTCTCTTCCTGGGCCCATTTTCGTTGTAGTTCAGCAGAAGCCCGGGCTGCAAAAACCTTGAGGAGAGTTTGGGTGCGATTATCTATCAAGAAGGGTTTAACATCAAGAATGGCCAGATTACCAATCACTTGATGATTTGTATCTAGTAATGGCACACCTACATAGCTCTGTGCGCCCAAACTTTTTAGCAATGAGAAAGCAGGGAAAAGCTCTTGTAACTTATCTGGATAGGAACATAGTCGGTTATTCTCAACCACTTGTTGACAGGGAGTATTTGCCAATTCATACACAATATTCTCTGCTAAATCATTGACAGCCCAAAGGGCAAGACTATGTAATTTTTCCATAGAATTATCCACAGTCGTGGACATGACTACGTAGGCAACATCCAATGCAGTTGATAGATTTTGTACCAAAGCTGGGAAAAATTCGTCTCCAGTCACAGAAGCAGTTCCAGCCACAATTGTTTGTAGGGTTTCTTCGGTGCGTTGTCGTTCTCCTATTTGGATTTCTAATTCCCTGTTGATGGCTTGTAGTTGTTCAGGTGTTTGTAGGGCTAAAAATTGCGGTAGGAGTTCTATTAATTCTAAGGCTGTGTAGCAAGAAACTAGAGCCGTCATTGCTTTTTCAATGCCTGTAATCCAGTAGTCTGGATGCCAAAGCGTCCAGATATCCAGCAGATGCCCCGTACCACAAAGGATAATAAATGCACCAAATAGGACAAAGACTCTGGAAAAGGGAACATCACTCCGTTTGCTGACAAAATAAATCAGCATTGTGGGAATAGAGAAATAGGCGATCGCAATTAGCGCGTCACTGAGTATATGTAAAGTAACTAGAGGCGTTTGCCACCGATAGCAATACCCATGAGCCATATAGGGATTAGACGTTAAAATATATTGAAACGGTGTGAATATTGTTTCCATTATTTAACCTTATTAACAAATTACCTATGAATTAGTTTAACAATACCTATCTATTTATTGCACGTAACTTTCTATGAAGACATCTTTGAACAAGTCCAAAAATGCAAAAGTAGGAGGTGTTATCAGTTTTGAAGGCTGACAACGGTTACAATCGGCTGAAAACTTGCCCGCAACTCGGAAAAATTATGATTATTGTCATGAGAAGAAATTAAAGAAGAAGTTGAAATAATTCGTTCTCAAATTTATGATGAAACTGATTTAGCAGTTGATTTAAATAACCATATACAAAATAAATAATTGAAGATATTCTATAGCAATCCTAAATTAGTTATGAACAACAAGATCCCCGACTTCTTTAAGAAGTCGGGGATCTGACTCTTGCAATGTTAATAAATCAAATAGGATTGCTATACTCAACCCAACCTACAATAAAGATCCTTTACCTATTAGCCAAATATTGATACATTTCCCATCTTGCATTAACTTCCATTTGTGCTTGTTCTAGCAATAACTTGGCAACCTCTGGTTTACTCTTCGTCAACATCTTAAATCGGTTCTCTTGATACATTGACTTTTCCACCGACTCAGAAGGGGCTTTCATATCCAATTGTAAGGGATTTTTACCCTGGGTTTGTAATGCCGGATTATAGCGATATAACAACCATCTTCCTGAGTCTACTAGAGCCTTTTGCTGTTGTAAACCTTTGGTCATATCAATACCGTGAGCAATACAATGACTGTAAGCAATTATGATTGATGGACCATCAAAAGCTTCCGCTTCTAAAAATGCTTTGAGAGTATGTTCATCTCGCGCCCCTAAAGCGACGCTGGCAACATAAACATTACCATAAGTCATCGCCATTAAACCCAAATCTTTCTTTGGTGCAGGTTTTCCACCCGTTGCATATTTAGCGATCGCACCTTTTGGAGTGGCTTTAGAAGATTGTCCACCTGTGTTAGAATAGACTTCTGTGTCCATGACCAAAATATTCACATTGCGGCCTGTGGAAATCACATGATCAATTCCACCAAAATCTATATCATACGCCCAACCATCACCTCCAACAATCCACACACTTTTCTTAACTAAATAATCAGCGAGGGATTTGAGATTTTGGATTTTTGTCTTTTGTAGAGACGTTCCATGGAACGTCTCTACATTGTCCAAGATTTCATCTAATTTATGTTTGAGAATGACAATTCTTTCCCGTTGTTCCCAAATATCAGCTTCGGTTTTTTGTTCAGCTTTGAGAATGGCATTAACTAAATTATCACCAATTTCACTACTTAATTGTGACAATAATTCTGCTGCAAATTCTGCTTGTTTGTCTATAGATAAACGATAACCAAAACCGAATTCTGCATTATCTTCAAATAAACTATTGGACCACGCTGGACCTCTTCCGTCTGTGTTCTTACTCCACGGTGTGGTAGGTAAATTTCCCCCGTAAATGGAAGAACAACCGGTGGCGTTGGCAATGAGTGAGCGATCGCCAAATAATTGTGTTAATAATTTAAGGTAGGGCGTTTCTCCGCACCCAGCACAAGCACCGGAAAATTCAAACAACGGTTCTTGCAATTGTTGTTGACGAATTTGGGTTAATTTCAACTTTGTCCGGTCAGGATTTGGTAAATTCAAAAAGAAGTTCCAATTTTCCCGTTCTTGTTCCCGCAACGGTAATTGCGGACTCATATTAATCGCCTTGCGGGTGGGTTCTGCTTTGTTTTTGGCAGGACAGATACTCACGCAAATTTCG
>JANMGZ010000517.1:0-3473 GCA_031374905.1 Dolichospermum sp. OTE_70_metabat_362_sub | reverse complement strand
CCCCTGCTCCCTGCTCCCTGCCCCCTGCCTCTTCCGGGTCAGTCCAAATTTTGTTTTTCTTGTATCTCAACCCTCACCGGAAATAGATAAAACTTTGTATGCTGAATTTATATGGTTCTTTATGGTTCTTAATTAAAATCGGTGCAAGAAGATTTTCGCTTAATTATTGATTTGGTTTTAGTGTTTGCTGTCGCTGCTTGCGGTGGACTACTAGCGGCTCTATTAAAACAACCTGTTTTGCTGGGATATCTGATCGGCGGCATGGTTGTCGGTCCCTCTGGACTGCGGCTAATTAAAGAACTTATTCAGGTGGAAACGTTAGCTCAGTTTGGGGTGGCGTTCTTATTGTTTGCCTTGGGTGTGGAGTTTTCTTTAGCAGAACTTAAAAAGGTTAAAGCGATCGCTCTAGGAGGTGGGGCTTTACAAATTATTCTCACTATTCTCATCACTGTGTTGGTGTGTGGTGTTACGGGTGCTTGGGGAACTTTACCGGCTAAAGGTGTATTTTTGGGTTCGATTTTGTCTTTGTCTTCCACGGCTGTAGTTCTCAAATGCCTGATGGAACGCAATGAAACTGAGACACCCCACGGACAGGTAATGCTAGGGATTTTGGTCGTCCAGGACTTGGCGCTGGGATTGATGTTAGCCGTATTACCAGCCCTCCATGAGCCAGGAGAGGTGATTGGGATGGCTGTTGTGATGGCATTACTGAAAATTGGTTTATTTGCCGCAGGTGCGGTTGTCGCGGGGATTTGGTTAATTCCTCCTTTACTGAGATTATTAGCCAGTACGGAAAGCAAGGAGTTATTTTTATTAGGTGTAGTCACTATCTGTTTAGGAATTGCCCTGTTTACAGAATATTTAGGACTATCTATCGAAATGGGGGCATTTGTGGCCGGTTTAATGATTTCTGAGGTGGAATATGCTGATGAAACTTTAACTATTGTTGAACCATTACGAGATATATTTGCAAGTTTGTTTTTTGCGGCTATTGGGATGTTAATTGATCCGGTATTTTTGTGGCAAAATTTGGAATTAATTCTCGGATTGGTAGCTTTAGTTTTTGTCGGCAAGTTTTTAATTATTACTCCTTTAGTAAAATTATTTCGCTACCCTTTAAAAACAGCTTTAATTGTTGGTTTGGGATTATCACAAATTGGGGAATTTTCTTTTGTCCTCGCCAGTGAAGGACAAGCTTTGGGTTTAGTTTCTCGGCGGATATATTTACTAATTTTAGGAACTACTGCCGTAACTTTAATGCTGACTCCTTTTATTTTGCGGTTAGTGCCTTTACTATTTGATTTTGCTGAATCTATGCCTTGGCTTAAACCATATTTGGTAGATGATCAAGCCCGTGATTTTTCGGAAGATTTGCCACATAAAAATCATATCGTTGTTTGTGGCTATGGTCGGCTTGGTAAAAATTTGGTGAAGTTGTTACAGCAATATCAATTACCTGTGGTAGTGATTGACCAATCAGAAAGCCGAATTCAGCAATTAAGGGACGCAGGAATCCCCTATGTTTATGGTAATGCTGTCAGTCTTCATGTCTTGGAAACTGCTGGGGTAAATCATGCTCAAGGTATGGCCATTGCCCTTCCTGATCCTGCCAGTATTCGGCTATGTTTAAAACGGTCTTTGGAAGTATGTCCAGAATTAGATACAGTTGTCCGTGCTACCCAAGACAAAAATATTGAAGTCCTTTATCAATTAGGCGCAAAGGAAGTAGTCCAGCCAGAATTTGAAGCTAGTTTAGAAATGACAACTCATCTATTAATTGGTGTGGGTTTGTTACCAGAGGTAGTACAAGAAAAAATGCAGCAAATTCGCCAGGATCATTATTTAGATTTACGCCCTCAAAGTTCTGCGGCTGAAGTTTCTCAATATTTGCAAAAAGTTACTCGTGATCTGAATCGTCGTTGGTATGACTTGCCATCAGATTCACCTCTCATTGGCATGAGTTTAGAAGAAGTGAATATGCGTTATTTAACTGGGGTCAGTTTAATGGCTATTCGTCGGACTACTGGGGAAGAAATTGATTATCCTAATAATCAAACTACACTACTATTAGGCGATCGCTTATTGGTGGTAGGATCAGCCGAGGAACTCACAGCTTTAGTGGAATTTGCTGAAGGAAAAATCACTATTGCTAAAGAAGGAGAGTAGAAACTTTCTCGAGGAATGGCTCATTTTTTCATTGACTTAATAGTTTCATGTAAGCGATCGCCTGTTTCCACACTGTAATTTGCTCATCGTTGCCATCGAAAACGCATATACAATTGTCGTCTTGCCAAAATACCTGACCCTTGATTGAATCACCAGTCATTAATCTCAATTCAACTGTGATTTTATCTTTAATACACTTTTGGACTTGACGAGTGCTAGGTAGTGAAGTATCAAATTGATTAGCTGTCATATATTGGTAATTAGTGATTGGTGATTGGTGATTGATAACTGACAATTGACAAATTTTTTAATAGTATTAATGAATCTTTGACAAATTATTTGAACAAGGCAAAATGGCAATCGAATTTACTAAGTATAACGGAATAGGTAATGATTTTATCCTCATTGATAACCGTTCCTCATTAACACCAGTATTAACACCAGAGAAAGCGCTACAGTGGTGCGATCGCCATTTTGGGATCGGAGCAGATGGTGTTATTTTCGCACTTCCTGGACAAAATGGTACTGACTACACCATGCGGATTTTTAACTCTGATGGTTCAGAACCAGAAATGTGTGGGAATGGGATTCGCTGTTTAGCCGTATTTTTAACGGAATTAGAAGGTATTGCCCGTACTCAAGATAAGTATCATATTCATACCTTAGCAGGTGTGATCACACCTCAACTCACAGATGATGGTCAAGTCAAAGTGGATATGGGTGAACCTCGATTATTAGCAGCAGAAATTCCTACTACTTTATCACCTAGTGAATTTCAAGTCATTAATCAACCCTTGGAAGTAGCTGGAAAAACTTGGGATATTACCTGTGTCAGCATGGGAAATCCCCACTGTATAACCTTTGTTGAAGATGTTGCTGCTATCAACTTAGAAAGCATTGGACCCCAATTTGAAAATCATCCCGTATTTCCTAAAAAAACCAACACCGAATTTATTCAAGTTGTAAACCGTAACTATTTGAAAATGCGAGTTTGGGAAAGAGGTGCTGGAATTACTCTCGCTTGTGGAACAGGTGCTTGTGCGTCCTTAGTCGCTGGAGTATTAAATGATTTATGCGATCGCACAGCTACTATTGAACTACCTGGTGGATCTCTAGAAATCGAATGGTCGGAAATTGACAACCGAATTTACATGACAGGACCCGCAGAACGGGTATTTACAGGTAAATACTAAGTCAGAGATCGGAGATTAGATCACTCTACAAAAAAGATCATCCAATAATTTGGGATGGGTAAAATGCCCATCCTTTTAATAAGATTTACCATCACTACCAAAGTATTCTCGATA
>JANMGZ010000461.1:0-2175 GCA_031374905.1 Dolichospermum sp. OTE_70_metabat_362_sub | reverse complement strand
AAATGATAGTTGATTATCTCGAAGTTTAACTAAGTCACGTGCATAAACAACAACCGCTTCTTGTGCCGCACTTTTAATTCGGGTCAATGTTACCCATTTGACTAGCATTTCAAGAGCAATAATACTTCCTACAAATGCAAGTCCAAATATTGCCAGTACTAAAAGCCAAGTTACTAAGCTTCCTTTAATCGGGCGTTGTTTATAAGACATAAGTCGGCAAGCAAAAGACTATACTCACTCTTAGATATTTGATTCCCAAAGGCCGCTTATTCTGTCTGGTTTTTAGAGGATTCTCTCTATAATCTAGGGAATAGGCAAGATCACTAGTATCCGGTGAAAAAATCCAGTTGCAGAGATGGAGTACCAAGATCTAGCTCTCAGGTTTTGCAATTGAGACTTGAGAGTAGTTTCTGAATAGGTATTCGCCAGAAAAGCACATTGCTGAAAAAGTGTATTATTTGGGCTAGGTCTACAAATTTCCTATGAGCTGGCAATAGACAATATCACAGCTCTCAATACTTTTCGAAGGGAGGCTAGCAATTGGGCTCTAGCCTGATAAAATGGGCTTTATCAATTGACACGGTTCTTTGGAAAAGCGGCAATCATATAAGTAGGGGCAGGATCATTTGAATAGAAGGCTTTGGGAGCTTTTCTAAGAGTATCGGGATAGTCAGTTGGTGTATTTTTCTCATCCTTTGACCAAAATCTACTTCTACTACCTGAGTCACAAATTAAAGTGTATCCATCAAATTTAAATCCCTGAGATTCAACAAGCTTCTTTATTTGTTCTTGTTGATCTTCAATTAGGAAACCACTCTCTAGATAAATGGAAAGCATCTTACTTGGATCTTCTTTAGGTATAAAAATTGCAACTCTGGATCTTATACCTGACTGCAAACCATCTTGCAGGCTAGTTTTTCCATATTTTGTAGGATCAGCTTTAAGTTCATCACCCCTTAAATTTGATTGATCTAAAGCAGAATTCCTGTCTCTTACTAATGGGAAATACGCATTATTTGGGTTGGGAATTTGTTGAATATCACCTCTGATCAGTTTGGAAGAAAGATTCCACTGTTCTACAGGTTGATTTGAGTCACTTGGAACAGTTAATGCTCCAAATCCAGTGAACACACTAACATACTTATTATTAAACTCCGTAAGTCTTCTGGCTTCATCCTTTTGCTTTGCGGTGTCATTAGACCATCTAGAACTAGTTGGGTTTGGGAATCCTCCTAGAAATACCTCAACTTTGCCATCTTTAGTTACACCAAAACCATATCTTTTATTCTCTATACTTTCCCCATCCCCACTGATTGGCTTTATTTGTGGCTGGAGAACGCCATTGTTTGAGAGATAAACACTGCCAAATGGTTCCCAATTATTACTCGCAAACTTATTAAAACTTTTATCTCCACCGAAGGCTCCTGTTATTGCAACAACGGGGCCTCCAGCAGCCAGCATTTGTTGTTTTACCGATGGGTAATTTCTAACTGGATCAAGAGTTCCATCACTGTTGCGTGTTTGTATAGCACCTAACTGCATCTTACCCATATCAAGCACTGCAACCTTGGAGACATCATCAGCTTCACCAACCTCTAAATTAACTGTTTTATAGGAGTATCCAGTTGGTATCGTGCTTTTATCTGTTGATGTTTTTTCCAGTACCGCAGGTTTTTTGATGGGGGTAGGCTGCGGGCTTTCTCCCCTTAAGGCTTTTTTGGTGTTAATGGCGCTAAGAATTCAGCTGCAGTTATAGTTAGGTCCTTACCACTGTCTGGCTTTCCAAGCCCAATTTGCAAAGCCTTCTCAGGATCAGGAGTTAAATCATCTTTTGTATTATTTTTGAAAAATTCTTTAACTGTGACGGTTTGAGTTGTACCTTTAGAATCATTTAGTGAAATTACTAAATCTTTGGTGTTTTCAGGCTTAGTAATTAGCTTCGGCGTTGCAGTTGCAGCTTTCAATGAATCAAGTGTTGCTTTATCCGCTATACTCACTAAAGATAAAGTCTGTGTCTTCGTTGGATTCTCGATTGTAATAGAATTTTCTGTATTTGTTATATAAACATATCGCTCGCCTTTAGGAGCACCTTTTATAACACCATTCTTAAAATCTTCAGTAGGTATTGCCGTTCCATCAGCAAGTAAAATTTCTTTAGGACCATCTTTTGAATCT
>JANMGZ010000446.1:0-5384 GCA_031374905.1 Dolichospermum sp. OTE_70_metabat_362_sub | reverse complement strand
CTCTAGTTGCTTGACGCTTAGGTGCAAGCTCTTTCACAGTGGGATAATTAATGACTAATTGCCGTGAAGTTGCCGCAGCTACAGGACTTAGTGCATAATTAGGTATTTGACCAGCATCAGTATAAAAATTGATCACAGCCTGGGTATTTGCAGTTAAACCCAAACCATTAGCTAAAGCAACTAAGGCTTGAACTCTAGGAATTTGTTGTTCTGGTTTAAAAGTTAAGTCAGGATAACCAGACAAGAACGGACTACTAGAAGTAGTTTGAATCGCACCATAAGCCCAATAATTGCTTTTTACATCTTTGAAAGTAATCCCTGATCTTGTAGATGCAGGTTTAAAAGCCTTGTTGATAATCGCTGCAAATTGAGCGCGAGTTACGGGTTCATTGGGTTTAAAGCTACCATCTGGAAAACCAGCGATAATATTTTGAGAAGCTAAAGCTTCAATGTAAGCTTTTGCCCAGTAACCTGTTTGTACATCTTTAAAAGCTGTATTTCCAGTATTGTTATCAGGAGGAGTAGTTACAGTGGCCGCTACAAAATCAACAGCACCAAAAATCCGCTGCTCATTAATGTCGTTACCAATTGCTACAATTCTGTTAGTTTTAGTAGCGTTGTTCACATCATAACGAACGTTGTCGCGGATGAGATTACCACCAGGGCTTTCATTGGTGCCGAGGTCAGGGAGAGCATTAATTGTGACAATTACACCATCCCGTTTATTACTGCGAATGGCATTTTTACGGAGGATGGGTTTTGCAGTTTCCGAGATAAAAAGACCATCTGTGTTTTGGGTGATATTGTTACCCTCTAATAAAGGCGTGGAATTACCACCAATTGCTGCCCCAAAACCAGTATCCTGAAATAAGTTACCACGAATCACACCTTGGGCAGATTTAGTTATAGAAATCCCATTACCCTGATTTTTTAAAAAGACATTATTTTCAATTCGCGGATTTCCTGTACCTGTAACAAAAATCCCTTCTCTAACACTGTTTACAAAGCTACTATTTTTGATGACAGGATTGCTGGATTCTACCCATACACTCGTTCCCCGTGAATTAGGATTGGTAAAAGTTAAGCCTGTAATAATAGTGCTATCGCTGGCTAACAGTGTAATATCCTGTCTAGCAAAAGTGCGACTGGTGTAATAACCGCCACCAATAATTAAAGTTCCCTGTCCTTTGTTTTCTTCAGTACCTTGAAGTGTCACACCTGGGTTCAGAACAAGGGGAAATTTTTCACCACTATCTTTAGTATAGCTACCAGGTGCAACCTGAATTACTGTACCTGGTTGAGCTTTGGCAAGAGCAAACGTAATTGTTTTATAAGGTGCTACAACAGTTCCAGCACCAGCAACATCTTGTCCTGTCGCTGAACTCACATAAATTACACTAGCACTAGCTTGAGCAGTTAAATTTGGAGTAGCACCAGCATTAACTTGACTAGGTATGAGCGTAGGAATACCAGCAACTAATAACAAAGCTGTCAGGCTGGTTTGCAAAGATAAATTAGAAATGTGAAAACCCTGATTTTTCATTTTGTTAACGAATTATATGCTTTTAACTATACCTAACTTCACTAGGAATATTTTCTAGTGTAGGTGATCGCTTTCCACTTTAAGTTAATTTAATAGAGCGATAGCGAAGCGCTCCGTAGGAATCGCACTATATTCCGTTTCACAGATATCTAGCTTCTCTAACTCTGACCTTCGTAGCTTTGCACGATAGTAGTAAGATGATCACCATGCTGATAAATATCTGTTATGGCATCCATTGGAATACGAGTCTCGTTTTTATGGGAATCGAAAACACTAATATACTTTCGTTCAAAATATACAGTATTTTTCTGAAGCTCATTCTCTTCTAAATCGTCCTAGTTTAAAACCTTACACTTTAGAAATATTTCATGAATGTTATCAAGATGCTAGATTAGAATCATCAGATCGTTCTCAACTTCTTCTTGATATATTTCCCGTTATCCCCATTGGTTCTTTAGAACAAATTTTAGACGATTGGTTGCCAATACAAAAAAATGACGGATGAAATTTTTTATCTTTCACCCTTCATACTTTGTCCACAATACAGGTTTATTTGTAAATGGGCGCAATTCACAATCCATGTAAATGGGCGCAGACCCTGCGCCCCTACTGTTGATTATTCCTTTATTTTTCAATGCCTGTGTGGACTGTTTTTACCCATTTGAGGCGTTTTGGTCGGAAGGACATTCGCGCTGTGGTGCTACCCATAACTACTAACCAATGCAACATATATAAACTGCCGCGCAGGGTTTGTATAAGTAACACAAAATAGGTAGCTGGTTTAAATTGTTGATCGGAACGGATGTGTTTTAAACCAGCAAACATTCCTACTACTGACATCCCCAGAGATAAGCCAGTTACAGGACCTAATACGGGGGGACGATGACGAGCGATCGCCATCAATATATCTGGTATTGCTGCTGTCGGTAAAATATACATTGTTACCATAAAGATCAACAAATCCCAGGTTTTCCTTGTCCCCATGCGGTTTTTGAGGATGAGATCCCAGTAGTCTAAATAACGTTGATAACCACCTTCTGCCCAACGGTTACGTTGATGCCAAAGGGCTGTAGCATTGGTGACACCTTCCTCTTCAACGGGAGGATAAAAAACGCATTCAATATCCCATTTATCGAGATGTAAACGGATAGTTAAATCCAAATCATCAGTGATAGTTTCCTCATTCCAACCACCGCAACTTGCCAAGGCTTGACGACGGACAAATTGACCATTACCGCGGAGTTCACCAATGCCACCAATAGCAGTCCGCTGTTGTTGAAACCAGATATCCAACAACATTTCTGCCATTTGTCCCTTAGTCCAAAAATTTTCCTTAGCATTGGCGATCGCTTTACGCATTTGTACCGCCCCTACCCGTTCTTTTTGAAATAACGGAACTATTTGTAATAGTAAATCTGGTGTAACTTGGGCATCAGCATCAAATACAGCAATAATATCTCCCTTTGTCAGAGGTAATACTTGATTTAATGCCCCTGATTTACCACCACTAGCATCAGGATCACGCCTAAATACATTTAGTTGTTGATATTCTTGCTTGAGTTGGGCTAGTAAGTCGGGTGTATTGTCTGTACTATTATCATCAATAATCCAGACTTCATATTGACCATTACTGTATTCCAAATTACACAGATTTTTAACTAATCTGGCAATTACCGCTTCCTCATTTTTAGCGGCAACTAATACAGAAACAACAGGTAAATCTCCTTCTATCTCTTGGGAATGGTGACGGGGTTTGGCAAAAATAATCCCCAAAGCATGAATACCTAGCATTGTTGTCAGTCCCAGGACAAATATCGAACCCCAGGAAACTAAATGCAGGGTAATTGTGCCACTCCAGACTATAGTTAAAACTAGAGCAGCTTTGCCTCTACGGCCTTTAAATCGAGTTTGTGGTAGAGATGCGGAATCTGTCCTTACTTCTGATTCCTCATCTACTGATAGGTCAGTTAAGATCGAGTCAAGGGGATCAGAGTTTCCGCTATAAGCATCATTTTCAGGACAGGAATTTGCTGGCATAGGTTACATAATTCAAAAACATCTATGCTATGTAGCTTTTATTGACAGACTAATACTGTAACAGATTCCTGGCTACCTAATTAATCTAGGACTTCAAATACAAAAATATCCTATCAGTTTTAGGGAAGAGGCTAAAATATGAATCTGCGGAGTAGTTCTGTACCTAAACTTTCTATTTTAGTTAAATTAATAATATGTTACGGGTGTTAATTCTCGGTGGAACTGGTGATGCAGTGAGATTGGCTGCTAAGGTAGCAAATATTCCTGGTATTGAAGCGATCGCCTCTTTAGCCGGTCGTACCCGTGAACCCGCTAATCTTGTTGGTAATGTGCGAATAGGCGGTTTTGGTGGTGTACTCGGATTGGTTAATTATTTGCAAGAAATGCACATTGACGTATTAATTGATGCTACTCATCCCTTCGCTAATCAGATTTCTGAAAATGCGGCCGCAGCCACACAAGAAGTAGGTATTTCTCGATTAATGGTAATTCGTCCACCTTGGGAAAAATTAGAGGATGATTACTGGTTAGAAGTAGAAGATAATATAGCCGCAGCTAAAGTTTTATCAAGTCAAAGTCAAAGGGTATTTTTAACAATTGGTAGACAAGAAATTGCGACTTTTGCACATTTGCAGAAAATTTGGTTTTTAATGCGGATGATTGATCCAGTAAATGCTGATGTTTTAGTCCCACCAGGATTGATTTTATGCGATCGCGGGCCTTTTACTTTAGAAAACGAACAGGAAATTTTGCTCAAATATAATATAGATACCATTGTGAGTAAAAATAGCGGTGGTAGTGCTACCTATCCCAAAATTATCGCTGCTAGGAAACTAGGGCTAAAAGTTGTGATGGTAAATCGTCCACCTATACCCCCAGGAGAACAAGTTCCAGATGTAGAAAGTGCTTATAGATGGTTATTAAACAAGTTGAATATTTTGTAAAATGTAGAGTGTACCTTTCTATCAACACAAGCAATGTGAGATTAGAAACAAAGTAAACCCATTGACAATGAAGTATTTGTTGTTATACTACACACCGTTGGCAAGTAAACAATTTATGCGTGTAGGGGTTTAACAGTGCTAATTGGTGTCAACTTAAGCTACAGGTGGCTTATTTGTTTGCTTCCATACCCGCCCAGAAATGAATTTCCGGGCTAATAGCCAAAGTAAACTAAAGTTTACTCAAAAATTTCTGGTTATTTAGTCATCTTTAGATGACTTTTGCTATGAGACTGGGAATTCATTCCCAGTCGGGCTGTGGGTTTTACGTTAAGTTGACACCTATGAACAGCACTAAACCCCTACTTAATAGATCAAACAAGTAACTTGTTTTGATCCGATACAAAACTTACTTATTAGGTTGAGGAGTCATCCGTAAATAAGGTTTAATTTCTTCATAACCTTTGGGAAACTTGGCTTTGAGAACTTCGGGATCTTTCAAAGATGGGACAATCACCACATCTTCACCGTCTTTCCAGTCTGCGGGGGTAGCAACGCTGTAATTATCAGTTAATTGCAAAGAATCAATAACTCGCAAGATTTCATCAAAGTTGCGTCCGGTGCTGGGAGGATAGGTGAAAGTCAGACGGAGTTTTTTATTGTTGTCAATGATGAAAACTGAACGCACGGTAACAGTAGCCGCTGCGTTGGGGTGAATCATGTCATAAAGTTCAGAAACCTTACGATCTGGATCTGCCAAAATTGGGTAATTGAGAGTGGTGCTTTGGGTTTCTTCAATATCACCCACCCAACCATTATGAGAGTCTACATCATCAACACTCAATGCGATCGCTTTCACATTG
>JANMGZ010000421.1:0-6251 GCA_031374905.1 Dolichospermum sp. OTE_70_metabat_362_sub | reverse complement strand
TTTATGTTCCATAAGACAATCTGGATTCCCGCTTTTGCGGGAATGACATTGAAAATGCTTTGTGGAAATTTTCACGCTTACTATGGGATAGCGTTCGCGAGAGCGTCCCGGAGGGAACTAGCGCTGCTGCAAGCAGTTCATATTTTTTGTGGGATTCTCTTAATTATTGTAGGTTGGGTTGTAGCTTGCTTCCCGTAGGGTATGAGGTGAAACCCAATATTAGCGGTAGGAGAATAGGGGTGTTGGGTTATGGCTTCCCTTCCCGTTAGGGATACGTTAATAAATGTTGTTTTATATAAAGGGAACGGTAAATCCTATTTTTTCTATCCAGCTTGTATACTTAAATATCAATTACTATTTTGAACCACAATGTCTTTAAAAATAGTTGAAAATTTTGATAGCAGTTTTACACTAGAATCTCAATGTCAAGAAATTCTCTTTACATTATTAACTGGTGAATTCTTTTTAAATCAAATTTGCCAAAATTTACAGTGGACAAAAGTTGAGTTTACAGAATTGCTTTTTCAACCAGTCCCTTACAGTTTGCTCACTCCCAAAGGAATGCCGGCGGAATTTGAAAAATATCATGAATCTAAGGATTATGTTATTATTAACATACCGCCAAATTTCATGTTTAATGCCAAAATATCTAAGCCAAGTCGTCTATGCGCGATTTACAAAAAAATTGGCTAATTAATAATCACTATCAATTAATAAAATTTTAATTACTTTATGACAACAGAAATAAATTTACCAACTTTAGCTAGTCTTGAATATTATGCTTATATTGATGATCATGGTGAATTAATAGCTGATTTTCAGGGAAAAATTGGAGTTTATGCTATTTTTAATCAGGATAAAATTCTTCAATTTGTTGGTTATTCCCGTGATATTTATCTGAGTTTGAAGCAGCATTTAGTCCGTCAACCTCAAAATTGTTATTGGGTAAAGGTGCAAACTATAGAACGTCCTAACCGCACAATTTTAGAAGCTATTGAAAATGCTTGGATTACAGAAAGTTCCACTACTTATATCGCTAATATTGAGAATAAACAAAAATGGAACAATTCCATAGATGTCAAAGAGTTAATGACACCAGAAGAACAAAATATTTATCAAAATATAGCAATTGATGAATTAGCGAAAAGCAAAGTTTTAAAAAATGTGTCACGGCGTGTTGAAGAAGAAATTTTAGCAGTTCTCAAAGCCAGAAAAATCAATACTCAGATCCGCTTTAATCCTAAATTGAAAGAAGTAGGATTATTAGATTTAAAGTGAATAAAAAATCATAATTCTTACTCTAAAATCTTCTCAATCATCCGATTAGCTTGAGAACTATAACCACCACCAAATAAATTAAAATGATTCAAAACATGATATAAATTATATAATGTTTTTCGAGTTTCATATCCTTGATCTAAAGGAAATATATGTTCATAACCTTCATAAAAACTTGGCGGAAAACCACCAAATAATTCTGTCATAGCAATATCAACTTCTCTATCTCCAAAATAAGTGGCAGGATCAAATATTACTGGTTCACCTTCAATTGTAAAACCAGCATTTCCTCCCCATAAATCTCCATGTACTAGAGAGGGTTGAACTTGATAATTTGCTAATAATTTGGGAATAGTTGCTAATAACTTATCTGCTAATGGAAAACTTCCACCACGTTTTTTTGCTAACTTGAATTGATAACCTAATCGGTTTTGAGTATAAAATTCAGTCCAAGATTTAGATAAGTTGTTGATTTGGGGCGTAGAACCAATGGTATTATTAATATCCCAGCCAAAACCTTGATTACTAGTAGTTTTGTGCATGGCTGCCAATTTGCGCCCCATTTCTTGCCAAGATTTATGATTACCAGTTGTCATTTCTATCCATTCTAGGACAATATAGCTAGAATTGCCTGTATTTCCCCAACATAGAGGTTGAGGAACGCGGATAGTTCCCGTGGTATGTATTTGTTGTAAACCCTGCATCTCTGCTGCAAACATCAACGCTTGAGAAGCTTGGTTAAGTTTGACAAAGTAAGTCAATTTACCATCACTGACAGCATAACCCTGATTGATACATCCACCACTAATAGATAAATGCTGCTGACTGACGAATTTTTTACCAGTAACTTGGCTAATATGAGTATCAATTTCACTCCAAATCATAGTTTGTTAGTTGTTAAAAATGGATTACCAATGATTAAACAGGTTTGATAACAACGACACCATAAGCATCTGCTGAAAGATAGTTTTTTGCAGCTTGCATTAAATCAGTGGATTTCTGTGCTTGAATATATTGAGGATAGTTAAATGCTGGTTCTAAATCACCAATTAATGATTGATAATAACCATACAACCTAGCGCGATCGCTTGGTGTTTCATTCCCAAATATAAACTGATTGGCTACACGTTGTTGGACACGAGCAATTTCGGATTCTTTGACAAATTCTGTGTGTAATATGTGAATATGTTGAGTTATAGCTTCTTCTACAGCCACTAAATTTTCTACATCACATTTAGCAGAAATCGAAAATATGCCTTGCAATAAATTATTTATATTACTCACAGAAATTGAAGATACCAATCCTCGCTCCTCTCGTAAATCCTTGACTAATCTAGATGTTCTCCCGTGTCCTAAAATTCCAGCTACAACATCAAGTGCATAAGTTTCATCTAATTCCATCAATCCAGGAACTCGCCAAATCATCACTAATCTTGCTTGTTGGAGAGTTTCATCCACAACTTCTCGGCGGACTATTTCTGTAAATTTAGGTTCAGGACTTGCTGCTATAGGTGTTAGTTTATTGGCTGTTTGTTGATAATTTTTATTAAATTCCTTGGCGATAATTTCTACTAATTCTTCTACCGGCAAATTACCCACAGCTACCGCTGTAATTGACTGAGGTTGATACCAATCAGCATGGAAATCTCGCATTTGTTGCGGGTTAACTTGAGAAACAACCGCTTCTGGTCCAAGTATGGGACGACGATAGGGTAAGTAATTAAATGCAGTTTCCATAACATGACGATAAATCCGTCGTCTGGGATTATCTTCAGAACGCCTAATTTCTTCTAAAACTACTAATCGTTCCCGTTCAAAAGCATGAGCAGGAATAGTAGGATTACAGACAACATCTATTTGCAGAGGTGCTAATTCTGCAAAATCTTTAGGTGCAGTTGTGGTATAATAATGAGTATAGTCTTGGCTAGTAGCAGCATTAGTAATAGCACCACGCTCTTCAATGCGGCGTTCAAATTCACCACTAATTAGTTTTTGTGTACCCTTAAAAATCATGTGTTCTAAAAAGTGAGCCATGCCATTAATCGCATCCAACTCCATTGCTGAACCCGTTTTTACCCATAGATTAAGATTAACTACATCTATTGGCATTTGTTCAGCAATAATAGTCAACCCGTTGGGTAGATAGTGCAGCGTGGGTGCATTTAGGTGCGGGAGTTTCAGCAGGGTTGATGTCATTGTTTGAAGAGCTATCTTATTTCCTCTATCTTACAACCTTCTTGATATGGAGACGAAGATAGTGATCGGGAAGTAGTGAAAGGAATATTTGTACAGTGACTAATTAATGTCATTGTATAAATCCTTTTACAGAAAGTGTACCAGTAGCTTCATCATTTTCCTTTTTGGTAGATAACTATCATGTAGTGCTGCATAAATACTGGATTTTGCGACAAGCTCACAAATGATGAGATACTTGAACTAGACAAATTAATTGAGGCTTTGGGACTTCCTCCCCGTCCTCCTGGTGAATGTTCACAAAAGAAAGATTAACACTTGACGATGAATATCTCCTCACAAGTCTTCCTAAAAGTGCCGCACCCCATTTATTTATAAGCTCGAAGTTAAACCCACACGAAAAGTAAACCCAGGACTATAAATACGATTAACTCGCTCATATTGTTCACCTAAAATATTTTCTAAGTAAAAAGTTAGTCCCAAATTTTTATTAACAGGAATGCGTCCACTTAAATCTAAATTAAAGAAAGATGGTGCAAAATCTGTACTTCTTTCTCCCGCTATATTTCTACTAAAAATAGAACGACGAGAACCACTATTATAAGTAGCATATAAATTAGCTTGCCAGCCATTGTTTTGATAACCAATTCCAGTTTGCAGTAAAGAGTAAGGAATTAAGCCTAACTGTAATCCTTTTTCTGTACCAGTTTTGATTTGAGCATCTGTATAAGTGTAGTTGAGAAAAGTTGACCACTCACGGGCAATTTTTAATTGCAATGCTGCTTCTAAACCATTGGTATCTACTAAACCAATATTTTCCCATTTTCCACTAATTACTCCCAAACGATTATCTAAACTATTACCAAAATAAGTAAATTGTCCTAATAAATTTCTCGACAAGATTACATCTATTCCCGCAGTCCAAGTAGAACCTGTTTCTGGTTTTAAATCAGGGTTGGGATTCCAATTATGAACCGTATCAAAAACATATAATTGATCTAACCCTGGATTGCGTTGCGCTCCTGCCCAACTTCCACGCACTGCAATAGCTGGATTAACTGCATAACGTAAACCAAAACTGGGATTAAAATAGCTCCCAAATTGGCTATCAAAGTTTTGTCTAACTCCTAAATCAGCTTGAAAAGCATCGCTAATTTTCCAAGTATTGACAGCAAATAAAGCTGTATTCAAGACACTTCTATCTTCTTTTTCATTTTTAGGAATTAGGGCAGGATTTGTACTCAAAACATCGCCAATTAAGTCAGTATTTTTTAAATCTATCCCCCAACGTAATTGATTATTTTGACCGAGTTTCCATTCATGATCTATCCTCGCTTTAAATTGTTGGGTATCTAAAACTCCAGTTCTGTAAAATGTCGCTCCTGTTGGTCCATAGGTGCTAAAATAATCTCGATTATAACCCAATGTAGTTGTTAAATTGGAATTTTCTCCCTTACCAAGTCGAGTTTTCCAAGATAATCCAATATTTAAAGCATCATGATCTAATCGGTCTTTTTGTAAAGGGAAACCAAAATAAATTAAACCTCGACGACTACTAAGGGTAGTTACATCTAAATTCAAAGAGTTTTTGGGATCTAAATCTATACCGACACTACCGAAATAAGTGCTAGTAGCTGTATCTGCATTAAATAAATATCCTTGGGAATCACGATTGGCTGCACCAACAGGAACAGGATAACGGTTATCTATAAAAAACCTTTCAAAACTAAAATTGTACTTTACTTTATTTGTTGAACCACCATAAGTTACCTGTTGATTATTTAAATTTAATGAGCCAAATTCTGCACTTCCAGTTAATTTTGGTTTGCCATAACCTTCTTTAGTAATAATATTAACAACTCCTCCAAAGGCTGATGAACCATATAACGAGGAAGCAGTACCGCTATATAATTCAACTCTTTCAATAGCCTCTACAGGAATACTATTTAAATCAGTTGCGCCATGATATGTATTAATGTTTGTATTAATTGATCTGCCATTAATCAAAAATACAGATTGGTCAATTGATGCACCTCGATAATATGTTCCTGTGTGAATATCTGCACCAGAACCTGCATTATTAATTGCAAAACCGGGCATTTTTTTCAAAACATCAGCAACGCTGGTTGCACCTTGTTTTTGAATTTCTTCTTTTTCAATTACATAAGTAGGAGTAGATTCGGGGAGAATGTCTTTTTCCCCAATGGTTTCTATGGAAATATCTGCATCATTTGTAGGAGTTAAATCTGGTTCTGGCTGAACTTCATTTACTGCTGGTTGTTGAGTTAATAATTTAGCATTTGTGGTGGCTAATTCAATTTCACTTAAACTATGAAAATCTGAATTTACTACATTTTTATTATTTTCATGATCAGCCGCTACAACAGGAAGTGCTACCAGTAAGCTTAATAAAGAAACTGGCAGAAAAAAACAACTCTTATTCATATTTCTGAACTCACACCCGGTAAAAACAATTACTAATTGGCATTTTCTCTATTAATAGTAACCGTGTCAAAAGACAGGCTGTCATAGTTCAATTAATAAAGACTCAGATACCTAAATTGTGTGAAAATTCAGGTATTTTGTGATAATTACAGCACTTCCCGATGTTATGAGGTACAAGAACCCCACCCCCAACCCCCCAGGGCTGTTTCATTCCCTAAAAGGCTCTGATTTACAAGCGTCCAGGTCAAAAAAATCAGGTGATTAAAAATCTGATTAGACCATAAAATGGCGATTGCACAGAAATTTACTCGTTGAAATGGTAATTTTTCGATTAC
>JANMGZ010000418.1:0-8735 GCA_031374905.1 Dolichospermum sp. OTE_70_metabat_362_sub | reverse complement strand
GTCATTGGGTATCCAGGTATATTGCTAAAATCAGCCGTGGACGTTTTTGAATACGATGGCTCCTGTGCGACAACACCCGAACTTGATCCATCATCATTATTATACAGGTACCTCGTTTTATAGGTCTGATTTTGATCGTTCAGAATAATTGAGGCTACTCTAATTCCGCCCCCTCTTACATTCCGATAACCTGTTTGAATGGATCCCGAAATATTTACCGTGGTCGGTCCGCTGCCTGGACAATTATTTGTTTTTACATTCTTTTTCAACCCAAATTAGCTACCATTGCTGATATTTCCGCTTCGATTATGGGTTTGTTTTATGTAGGTTATTTACCAAGTTACTGGGTTCGGTTACGAGGAATTGGTCATGCTATTAGCAGTAATCTACCTTTAGGTGGTTATTGGCCATCCAATTGGCAAGACATCGGACAAGGAAATTTGACCTCTTTCCCCACAGGTTTAACCGCGACTATCCTCACATTCTTATGTATTTGGGCTGCTGATATTGGCGCTTATACTTTTGGTAAATTCTTCGGGAAAACTCGGTTATCAGATATTAGTCCGAAAAAAACTGTAGAAGGTGCAGTTTTTGGGATTACTGCCAGTGTAGCTGTTGCTATAACAGGCGCTTACTTTCTCCATTTTCCCCATTGGTTAATTACTGGTGTCACATTGGGATTAATTATTGGTATTGCTAGTTTATTAGGTGACTTAACAGAATCCTTGCTTAAACGTGATGCAGGTGTGAAAGATTCAGGGCAATTGATCCCCGGTCATGGGGGGATTTTAGATCGTACCGATAGCTATATTTTTACTGCTCCTTTGGTGTATTATTTCGTTACATTACTTTTACCTTTATTAGAAAAAACGCTGTAACAGCAACTAAGAGAAGATTTAATCTCAACTTACCAATGTCATTCAACAATAGCCAGATAATTTACACTAAATTCAGCCAATATTGAGTTTTGATTTTTTAATAGTTATGGGTTAATGTTGATTCGTCCATAACAAGTTAGTTGTTCTGGCAGCAGAGAAATTTTTTCGATATCAACATCTGTTCCCAGATTTATAATATAAGGAGAATTCCTTTCCCAAAGTACCTCTTGATCGGTCTTGACCTGAATCTGTGTGAATTGCAGTTCCTGACCGTTGAGTAGTTTTAAGCCTAAATAAATATTGACGAATACCCCTTCTGTCTCAGAGGTGGGGATACCACGCAGAATCAATACCTGATTGTCAAGGGTGATTTTTCCCCAAGTAATAGACTTGGAATTTAGGCTGTATTCTGCTAATAGTGGAATCAGTACATCATTTATAGCCGTCAATAATAATGGAGATGAGACAGAGTTATTAAGATCCTGTTCGGTGATGATCAGCTTACCCACTACAGGGACTATTGCTGATAATTGCAGTGGTTGTCCTTTTAATATTGAGGCCACATTCAGTTGGATATTTTTTGCCTCAAGTTCGATTTGTGTAACATGAAGACCTTGATACACTGCATTACTCGCAGAAATTGCTACCCCAGGAATGCAACCACCAAGCAATTGGCGATCGCTTGTTTCTATCTGTACCTCTAAATGAGATACTTGATTTAATTGGCTTCTTAACCAAAGCTTGATCGCTGATGTTAAAACTTTTGTGATTATCCTAGCTTTTCTGTTATTGGGTTTTGGGGAACTTGGTTGGGTCATTTTTCGACGGTTCTATCAATGTAAGTATGTTCAATTTTTGAGCATCTTAAACAGTTCTTAACTTTAACATGAAAGTTTGTTAACAACGAAGTGCAAACATTGCCAGTATAAAAATATTCAGCAAAAAAATTAACAATTTAGACATGGAGGCACGGTTACAAAAAATTCTAGCTCAATGGGGTATCGCCTCACGCCGTGAAGCTGAAGAAATGATTAGGCAATCACGAGTCTGTGTGAATGGGGTATTAGCACATTTAGGTCAAAAAGTCGATCCCTATCAAGACAAAATCTCTATTGATGGTCAACCTGTGCTGACGGAACAGCGTCCATCTTTATTGTATTTATTATTGCATAAACCAGCCGGAATTGTCTCTACTTGCCATGATCCCCAAGGAAGACCAACAGTTTTGGATCTGCTACCGTCAGAATTAAGAGCAGGATTGGGTATTCACCCTGTTGGCCGTTTAGATGTAGACTCCACAGGAGCATTGATCTTAACAAATGATGGGGAATTGACCTATGGACTTACCCATCCTAGTCATAGTATTTCTAAGACCTACCGTGTGGTTGTTCAAGGACATCCCCCAGTCACGGTTCTCGAAAAGTGGAGTCAGGGTATAGTTCTGGAAGGAAGAATCACAAGACCTGCTCAGGTGCGTTTGATTGAAAGTTATATTGATCAAAGCTGTTTAGAGATAGTTTTAAAAGAAGGAAGAAACCGCCAAATTCGTCGGATAGCCGAACAGTTGGGATATCCAGTCATCAACCTACATCGAACGGCCATTGGTTCAATTCAATTGAAAACGTCAATAACAGCATTTTTGCCATCTGGTAAATATCGTTATCTTACTGAAGATGAGATTAGTTTTTTAAATAAGCAGCTAATTTGCACACCGATTCAGACAAAGCCGAGTTAAGGAGTAAAGGAAAAACATGAAATGGTTCAGAAAGAAGGATGAACAGCCAATCAAACCTTCTATCAAGGAACACCAAGCCGAAAAGTTAGGGCAACTTGGCACTCAACTAGCTTCACTACGGCAAGAAAAAGGTTTAACTCTGGATGAGTTAGTCGGATTAACTAGAATTCCTCGACGACTTTTGCAAGCAATTGAAGAAGGTAATTTAAGTGATTTACCAGAACCAATCTATATTCAAGGCTTAATTAGACAGTTTGCAGACGCTTTAGGAGTCCAAGGAGCGGAATTTGCCAGTCATTTTCCCATTGGTTCTCAATCAGTGAGTGTTCAATCCCATTGGCAAAGACAAGCTGTTCCTCAATTACGTCCTATTCATCTTTACCTGCTGTATATTGGGCTAATTTTCTGCTCTGTGAACGGTTTATCTCAGTTGTTGAATAAGGCCACATTGCAGGCAAATAACCGCCAAGTGCAAACAAATACAGAGGCACAATCAAAGGGGCAAGAAACAGTTAATAATACATTAATCAGTCAGCAAAAGAATCAATCCGTACAAGTTGGTGTTACCTTAAAAGCTTCATCCTGGATTAGTGTGGTTACAGATGGAAAAACCGCCTTTGAGGGAGTTTTACCACAAGGCTCTAGTCGCACTTGGAACGCCACTGAGAAACTGACAGTAAAAACTGATAATGCTGGTGGTGTCTTAATGAGTGTAAATCAGCAAGCAGCCAAGGAAATGGGGGAACTTGGGAAAGCCCAAGAAATCAAGATTGCTGCGAAACCAAACTTATAAGAGGAGGTAGGGGCGCAGGGCCTGCGCCCATTTAGAAATCAGGAGGTAGGAGTATTTTTCTCCCCCTGTTTCCTATTTTTCTCGATGAGCGCGTCCGTAACGGAGGGTGAGAGTTTTTAAGCGATCGCTTAATTCAGAGGTTAATACACCTGCTTGGTAACGCCATTCCCAATTGCCTTCTGCTGTACTCGGAAAATTCATACGCGCATCAGTCCCCAAACCTAATACATCCTGCAAAGGTATAATCGCTTGATTGGCGATAGAACTTAAAGCTAATCTAATTAAATCCCAGTGTATACCATCAGGACTGATAGAACCCAAATACAACAATAAATTTTGCTTTTCGTAATCATTTGCAGTATTAAACCAGCCCACAGTTGTATCATTGTCGTGAGTGCCAGTATAAACTACAGCATTGCGAGTATAGTTAAAAGGTAAAAAGGGATTACCAGGATCAGAACCAAAAGCAAATTGTAATACCTTCATTCCCGGAAACTCAAACTGATCTCGCAGTGCTTCCACTTCTGGGGTAATAATCCCCAAATCCTCCGCTAAAACTGGTAACTTACCTAACTGCTTTCTAATAGTCTCAAACAAAGCTACACCAGGTGCTTCAATCCATTCGCCATTAATAGCAGTTTCTTCCCCTTGAGGTACAGCCCAATAAGCCTCAAAGCCTCGGAAATGATCAATGCGAATTATATCTACATAATCCAGCATCGCCTCAAAGCGTAATATCCACCATTTAAAATCTTGCTTTTGCAATTCTTCCCAGTTATAAACCGGATTTCCCCATAATTGACCAGTGTTGCTAAAGTAATCCGGTGGTACTCCCGCCATTAAAGCTGCTGCTCCCGTTTCTTCATCTAAAGCGAAAATCTGTGGATTTGCCCAGACATCAGCACTATCATGGGCTACATAAATAGGGATATCACCGATAATATCTATACCATTCTCATTAGCATATTTTTTCAGTTCTGACCACTGGCGGAAAAACTCATATTGGACAAACTTGTAATAAAAAATTTCCTCTGCTAACTCTTGTTCAATTTTGGCTAAAGCAACTGGTTCGCGCTTTGCTAACTCTGGTTCCCAGTTATGCCAGCTTTCACCCTTTTGGGCATCTTTGATTGCCATAAATAGCGCATAATTATTTAACCAATAGCCTTTATCAATACAAAACTTAGCAAAAGCTGCTTTTTGAGTTGAATTTGCTTTAGTTTTAAAATCCTCACAAGCCTTAATGAGTAGATTAACTTTAATAGGCAGAACTTCGTTAAAATCTACTTTATCTGCGGGAAAATTTGGTAAATAAGCGAAATCTTCCGCAATTAAAAAACCTTCATCTAGTAACTTTTCGGGACTAATCAAAAAATAATTTCCAGCCATTGCGGAGTAGCACATATAGGGAGAATTACCGTAACCAGTCGGTCCTAGGGGTAAAACTTGCCAATATTGCTGGTGACTATTTTTGAGAAAATCAATAAAACGATAAGCTTCCAAACCCAAATCCCCAATCCCAAAACGACTAGGAAAGGAACTTGGATGCAGTAAAATACCACTTGATCTAGGAAAAGGCATATTTAACCTGAAATATAGGAAAAGGCAATTGTTTATCAGCCACGCATCGAATTTATCATGGCATAGTCAGTCTTGACTCTTGTTATTCGTGAAGAAATGAGAAGATTAATTCAGATCCCCGACTTCTCAAAGAAGTCGGGGATCTATTTCATACACAATCCAAAATCTAAAATCTAAAATTGTATGACTTACAGAAACCCTGCACCCACCGTTGATATTATTATTGAATTAATTGATAGACCTCATCGCCCCATCATCCTGATTGAAAGGCATAATGAACCGTTAGGCTGGGCGTTACCGGGTGGTTTTGTTGATTATGGTGAATCGGTGGAAAAGGCAGCCATTAGGGAAGCAGAGGAAGAAATAGGCTTAAAAATAGAGTTAATCGAACAATTATTAGTTTATTCTGATCCCAGCCGCGATCCTCGTAAACATACTATTAGTATTGTGTTTTTAGCAACAGCTACAGGTGAACCTTTGGCTGGTGATGATGCGAAAGGTGTGGGTATTTTTGAGCCTTGGTGTATTCCTGGTAATTTGTGTTTTGACCATGACCGGATTTTGCGGGATTATTGGCAATATCGGCATTATGGGATACGTCCGAGGTTGGGGTAGATTATGTGGGATTTTTCTCCGTCAAGACTCAGATAGATTCATCAAAACTCTTTAACTCTGTTAATAACTCTTGACTGTCTTTCCACAAGCTAATTTTGCCATCACGATAGATTTTGGCAATAAATGGAGCAGGATGTTTACGGACAAATTCTTGCATGGTAACTATTGCTTTAACAAAGATTGCGGCCATATCTTCCCCTCGAAGGTTTTGTGAAGCCAACACGAACATTTTAATTTGAGCGCGTGCTACAGCAATTCTTTCTAATTGATTTTTGCTGATTCTGTCATCTTTAGTTAAAACAACCCAGCCTTTTTCACCTACTTGTGGTAGCCAATCTACATCTAAAGCACCTTTATCAAAATGATCATCATGAATTTCAATAGTGATACCTGCTGTGCGGAGTGTTTCGGGAATAGATTTTTTACCTAAGCATCTATCTATAAAAAATGTAATTGATTGCGGTGGTATCATGCAGCATTAGGTAATTCACAACGAATAGCTTCTACAATTGTTACTGAATCGCAGTCATAATCATCGCACAAATCCTCAATAGAATCACCGGCTTTCAATCGTTCTGCCAAAATACTAGTAGCAATTCCTGTATGAGCAATCACAGGACGACCAAAAGAAATACGAGGATCAATCACTACAATATGAGGATTGTTTTCTTCGTGAGAGCGCGTAAAAGGATAAAGTTTAATTGCTAACCCAGTATCATCAGGTTCAATCCTTTCCAAATGAGCATTTAAGGCATCTTTTAAATCTGTTTGCCCATTTTTAGAAGCGTTAATTAGAGAACCATATTTTTCTATAAATAAATCAGCACCATCAGTGCGGAAATCTTCACGCGCTAGGGGGTGTGGTACTTGGAACTGTTCATCAATATAATCGAGAGCTATTCTGACTTTATCTAGTTGAATTTTGTGATGTTTACGAATTGCTCTCAGAATATGAACTTCAACTAAATTAGTAAATGAAAGCAAGGTTGGTTTAAAGTCTTTAGTAGCAATAACTGGTTTAAAGAAAGTTACACCATTAATAGTGGGATAATTTCTGCCCACTGTCCAAGAGCGAATTGTTCCTGCTGGAATACGCAGATACTTAGCAGCATCTCTAATAGAGTAGGAAGGAATATCTCTTGGATCAGTTTTTCCATAAAGTTGCATCATTTTATGTTCCTATCTGAGATGTTCATCTTTAATTATTGACTATATTCGAGGAAATGAATTTTCAAAATATAACATCTTAAAAAGATATTCCTTGCGTCTTTGCTCCTTAGCGTCTAACCTGCGGTATCTCTAAGAGAGATTGCGCGAAAAAAATATAAAATTTCGCTATGAGATTTGTACTTTAGCGTCAAGCATTGTTTTATACTTTTACAATAGTATTCAATGGTGCTGTTATGGACGCTGAAGAACTTTTAGAGAAATACGCTGCTGGAGAACGAGAATTTCGTTCTGAAGATATGAGAGGAATAGACCTTACAGGTGCAGATTTGAGTGAAATAGACTTCACAAGTGCAGATTTGTCAAGGGCAGATTTGGATGATGCAAATTTGAGTAAAGCAGACCTTGATGGAGTAAATCTTACTAGGGCATCTTTAAAAAATGCTAATTTAAGTGAATTAGTGAACGGTTCTAATTTAAATTTGACCAGGGCTGATTTGAGTGGTGCTAATTTAAGTAAAGCACATCTAGAAAGTGCTAATTTTAGTAATGCTTATTTGGATAATGCTAACTTGAGCAAAGCAAATCTAGAAAGTGCAAATCTCCAAAAAGCTTGTTTACAAGGGGCAAATTTAGAAAGGGCAGAATTGCAAAAAACAGATTTAATTAATGCAAATCTAAACGGTGCAAATCTCAAAAGAGCAGATTTAACCGGCGCGAATATTTATGGTGCAACCTTTAAAAATGCTGACCTCACAGGTGCGATAATGCCAGATGGAGAAGTTTACCAAACATCTACAGATTTAGAATTTGGTAAACCAGAAACACCATTAGCAAAAGAGCCAAAAGACATATATATTATGACTCGTAAAGTAATCCGTACCGATAAAGCACCTGCACCAGTAGGACCCTACAATCAAGCAATTCTCGCTTCTGGGCAAATGTTGTTTGTAGCTGGACAAATTGCCATAGATCCTCGTTTGGGTGATGTTGTCTACACCGAAGATGTAGTCAAGCAAACTGAACAGGTAATGAGAAATATTGAAGCTATCCTAACTGAAGCGGGTGCTACATTTAAAGATGTGGTAAAAACTGGTGTATTTTTAGCTGATATGAATGATTTTGCCGCTGTTAATGCGGTTTATGCAAAATATTTTTCCGAAGATACCGCCCCTGCGCGTGCTTGTGTTGAGGTTTCCCGTTTACCTAAAAATGTGTTGGTAGAAATTGATTGTATAGCAGTAATTAGCGGTTAATTAATCATTCAGGTGGGGGATGTCTATGAACAATTAGATCCCCGACTTCTCTAAGAAGTCAGGGATCTGACTCTTGCAATGTTTTTGTAATTATTTGTACTCCTTCAAATAACTTTAAAATCATTAAATTCTGATTACTTAGGTTGGGTTAAGAAAACCCAACATTGATTATTTGTTTAATGCAATAGTACCACAAACCACAAATCCTAGAGTTTAGCTGGCTGCTGCTTTTCTGTAGTCTGGGAACGACTACTATTGTTAACAGTTTGTGGTGCTAAAAAAGCTTCTTTACCTGTAATTAATCGAGAGCGGCGATTACGAGTAATATAATTCCACGCCCATTGAATTACTATGACTAATTTAGTGTCAAACTCGATTAAGAAGTAGATGTGAATTACTAGCCAAAATAGCCAAGCAATGAAACCTGTGAGTTTAATGAAGCCTAAATCTACAACAGCTAAATTTTGCCCAATCATTGCCAAACTACCCACATCATTGTATTTAAATTCTGGCAAAGTCCGATCTTGAAGGCGGCGTTTAATGAGTTTACCTACATACTCTCCTTCTTGTTTGGCTACGGGGGCAACACCAGGTAAGGGTTTACCATTTTGATGGGAGAAATTGGCTAAGTCTCCAATTACGAAAATGTTTTTATAATCCTTGATAGTCAAGTCAGGTTCTACAATTACTCTGGCAGAGAAATCACATTC
>JANMGZ010000398.1:0-3757 GCA_031374905.1 Dolichospermum sp. OTE_70_metabat_362_sub | reverse complement strand
TTGGCGAAGTGATAAAAATAAAGTTGACAAAAATATCTTTACAAAATTAATAATAGTCCACTGGCTATGGTTTCTCCTAATTTAGCCTCACCACAGACTTCTGCTAAAAGCCATATTCACTTTTACTTCTTCTTCCTTGCTTCCTTCTCCTGACTCCTGACTTCTTGATTTATTCCTTTAGAGGTATACACACTTACTCCTAAGGAGCTTTACAAATATATTGCCAAATTTATATAATTGTGCTTCAGATCCGAAGTTACAGATTTACAGATTTTTTGGTGTGGGAAGTTATGAAGTGATTGTTAAGAATCGTGAATAACGTTAATATAAAAAAAGAATTAGGAAATATGCTTCTCATATATGGGAGACTCAAATTTACCAAACGCTGATTTACTAAAATCAGTCTTAGAACCGCTGTTAGAGGATTTTCAATATTGGTTTGAGCGATATCGTCAAATCTTGGAAAATGAGAAAATCCAATTTATGAGTGAAGAAGAGCAATATAACTTACTTAAACGAGTTAAAAATGCACAAGATGAACTCAACACAGCAAAGATGTTGTTTACAGCAACTGATCAACAAGTGGGAATTGATATGGCAACTGTAATGCCTTGGCATCAGTTAGTTACAGAATGTTGGAGTGTGGGAATGCGTTTAGGTCAGTCGAAGGAATGATAAACCGCTGGACAAAACCTAAATGAAGTGAAAATTGTAAAGATATTAGACAATTCTTAACATTGTTTTCATAAAAAAATAATGTGTCTCATGTTACATTGATATGATTATAAGGATTGCATCATATAACATAAGCACAAAAGTAAAGAATTTTACATTCTTTTTTTACCGCAAATACATAATTTGCGGAGTTTTAAGTTTTACAAGATAACATTTTAACCTTTACTGTTCTGGAGGAAAATTCAATGCTACACCTACTTTATATTTTAGCTTTCACCGTTTTAGCATTTATGGCTGTCGGTAACTTAATTCGGAATCTGATCATGTTCAGTTTTGACAGAGACAGAACTTATCCAAATAACCAATCATCACAAGGTGGTTTTGGTTATTATGCAGCTAGAAAGCAGTATGTACCTCATCCTGAATTGTTAGATAATGCAGGTAATATGATTAAAGAACCGCTGTTGGTAATGCGTTCAATTAATCTTGAAGATGCACGAGAACAGTTAGATGCTCTTTATGAATCCTCCCCTGGTCAGAAAATTGATCGCTCAGAAGGAGCGTAATTGATAAGTGCTAAAATTCAGAATGCTATAGAGGTTTAGAAATACTAAATCTCTATAGTAGTAGTCAAGATGGCAAATTAGAAAAAACTAGAACTTAAAAAAATTATCCCTTCTCCAATATCTAATTTACTAATTTACATTCCAAAGCTTTTTTCTGCATTGTTTTGAAAATGTTGTAAAATCCATTAGCACGGGAAGGTGTCAAACTTACATTTAAGCCAGTTTCTTGAATAAAATCAGGAGTAAGCTGGACTATTTCCGTAGGTGTTGAGCCATTTAAACCTTCTATTAATAACGCTAACAATCCCTTAGTTAATTGGGAATCAGAATCACCCTGAAACATCACTTTATCATCTTCCAATAATGCCGTAACATATACCTGCGAAACACAACCTGGAACTTTATTTTCCGGGATTTTGCCAGATTCAGGGAACTCTTGTAGCTTTTGAGCATACCAGATTAACTGCTCATAGCGACGTTTTGGTTCTGTAGCCCGTTGAAAGCGTTGGACAATTTTATTTAGTGCAGGTGGTAAAGAATCAAGAGTTGAGGACATGATCAATTCAGGAAATAATTATTCTCATCTTAGCAATTACTAGCCGTCTCAGATACTATCAAGAGGACAGCAAATATCAAAAATTTCTATTCAGTACAACAGTTGTTGCTACTATGAATTGAAAATAACTGTTAAAATTTACTACAAAGTAAGCATTGATATAGATTTTTATTAGTCAATATTCAGATTATATTGTCAAGCATCCGAAAATATTCAGGAGTAAATTAGATGTTAACTTCAAGCTTACTGGCTACAGTTACCACACCCCTCGAATGGAGTCCTAATGTTGGCATAATTATGATTATTGCCAATATTTTCGCTATTGTTGTTGGCAAATTTACTATTCAATATCCTAGTGCTAAACCAGAATTACCAGCACCTCAATTTTTCGGTGGTTTTGGTTTACCCGCGGTACTAGCAACTGCTTCCTTTGGGCATATTTTAGGAGCAGGTATTATTTTAGGACTACACAGTATTGGTAAAATCTAAATTTTGCTAATTAAAAATTAGGGGAAAGGAATATATTTTTCTTTTCCCTTTTTTATGATTTAGCTCAAACTAAGTATTAATATATATACTGCGTATAATTTATAGCATACTTATCAATAAAATTTCAGCATTGATGAATCTGTTATGCTATAGAAATTAACGTTGGATAAGCATTAGTAATCTGTCAGTCCAAAAATAACGGTTGAAGGGAAGCAGGGGGAATAATAGAACTTTTTCAGATCATTACCCGTCAAAATATCATTAACAGACTAACTAGGTGAACGGGAAAAAACTTTAGACTCTGAGGGACTTCTCTACAGAGTAATATATCACGATAAGTAAAATCTCCCAAAACCTCTTCCCTGTTGCCTGTTCCCTTGTCATAACGACAATTTTTAACGCCAACGTACTTACTAGTTAAAAGTTGAATTATTAAAAATGCCATCTAAAATTACACTCACTATCACACAGGGTAAACTTTCTGGACAAAAATACATTTTTGAATCTCGCAGCACTTGTATTGTTGGCAGAAACGATGATTGCAACTTGCAAATAGCGGATAAGGTTGATATGACAATTTCCCGTTATCACTGTTTGCTTGACATTAACCCTCCAGATATTCGTGTGCGAGATTTAGGAAGCTTAAATGGTACTTTTGTCAACGGAAAAAAAATTGGCCAAAGACAAAAGCAACAACTAGCAAAAGAAGCTGTAAAATTAAGCTTTCCTGAATATAACCTACAAGATGGTGATGAAATTAAATTAGGTGATATTCTTTTCAAAATTGCTGTGGAAGTAGAACCACAATTAAACAAAACGCCAAATTCACCTATTCAAAAACAAAATGATCAACCCAATTTTTTAACCATTGCCAAAAAGCTTCTGGATTTAGCTCAAAGTGGTAATGTTAGTCTTCAAAGTATATCTGGCTATAATTTAACCAAGTCATTAGGTAAAGGTGACTTTGCAGAAGTATTTGTAGCCAAGCATATTCACAACAAAACATTCATCGCTCTGAAGATCATGTTACCTGAGGGTGCTGCTCCAAAACAGGGGGTAGAAATGTTTCTGAGAGAGGCAGAAAATATTAAGGTTTTACAACATCCTCATATAATGAAATTGTTAGATTATGGATTTATAGAAAATGCCTTTTTTTTCACAATGGAATATTTTTCAGGTGGTAATGTTTGGGACTTAATGCAAAGATCAGGTTGGCGTTTACCGGTTGATATTGCTGTAAATATAACTTTGCAAGTTCTGGATGCTTTAATATATGCCCATGAAGTTGAAATTCCCTATATTAAATCAGTTGATGGCATAATAACTAAAGGTAAGGGTTTAGTTCATCAAGATTTAAAACCAAATAACATTTTTATTAGTAAAATAGACGATACAATAGTTGTGAAATTAGGAGATTATGGTTTATCTAAAGCATTTGATTTAGCCGGGTTAAGTGGACAAACTTTAACAG
>JANMGZ010000381.1:0-5543 GCA_031374905.1 Dolichospermum sp. OTE_70_metabat_362_sub | reverse complement strand
AGATTCACTAATTGCTCATGGGTTAGAAAAAGAGCAGTATATTGGCATGATTATCCTCGTAATAGCTGTGATTACTGCTGTAGTATTTTTTAGCTGTAGAGTTGAATATGCTATTTTAGTAGCTCTTTTTCTCAGTGCATTTTTGATCACGTTGCTTTTATTTTTATAATCAATTTGTTATTCAGAAATAATACTTATAATGATTTTCATAAGTGTTGATAAATCTTCTGGAACTCGATAGCGTTTCTGATCTTGAATTATTTGCCGATTTGTGCGATTATAAATTCCAAAACGCCAATCTTCCCCAGTAGTAACTGCTCCATAAATCAGATTAGAAGTAGATTTTGTCCATTCATCAAGTGCAATTAATTCAATAGCAAGTTGAGTAAATCCTCTGACTAAATCTGATTGTTTAGCTTCAATAACTAAGAGATTTTGAGGTGCTGCAATATAATAATCTAGAGTTCCTTTTAAATAATCATTGACTGCAATAGAATATTCTATATTAAGTCGCTGATTAGTTAAATCGCATACCTCAAACAAAATAGGACCGATTAAAGCCTCCCGTCTAGTAGTTTCATTCACTAAATCTATGTGAGATAAATTCCGCTGAATCTGGTGCTGTAAAAAATCTAAATTTAGCATTTCTGAAGATTCAGGTAATGTTAAATCTTGCCTTTCAACAGTGCAATTTAATTCTGCCAAGATATCATCAATGGTAAAGGATAATTCAAAATATCGGCTAAAAGTATAGGATTCACCAGGTTTCAGAATGCGACGGGAACTCATAAGCAATCTAAGTTAAATTGAGATAAGTCTATTTTATAGAAAATCCTTATAATTAATTTAGTATACACTAGCCTTTGACAATATAGCCAGGAATATGAACACAACACCCTCTAAAAGCGAAACTGATGAAATACTTAAGTTTATTCCAAAATTCCTACCAAAATTCTCATTAAATCTTCTAAATCATCAGGAATTCGATGTAGAGAAATATCCTGAAAAATTTGCTGATTAGTTTTCTCTAATCTGCCAAAACGCCAAGCATCACCAATTGTCACAACACCATAAAAAATATCACCTTCCTCAACTTCAGAAATAGCAATTAATTCGACAGCAAGCTGTGTAAAACCTCGTGTTAAATCATCATTTTTTGCTTCAACTACTAATAAACTGAGATTATGTTTAAGAAAATAATCTAAATTACCTTTTAACCAGTTATTTACAGACAATGAGTATTCAATTCTCACTTGACATTGACAATAGCGAGCAACTTCTAATAATGTTGGTGCTACCAAGGTTTCTCGTCTTGCTGTTTCACTACTCAAACTTACTAAAGGTAAGGATTCTTCAATTCGTTGTTTTAATTCTTCTAGTCTTTCTAAATGGCGATCGCTTCGTGGTAAAGTAAGATGTTTTCTTATTAAAGAATAGCCCAATTCTGCTAATATTTCATCAGCTTCATAGGGCATTTCAAAGTAAGATCGAAATGTGTAGGACTGATTTTCTTGTAAAATGGATTTACGAGTCATAATTATCTGAATCAGAATTTATAGGTAAAGAAGTAAAAAGAGCAATTAAAGATACATTATTCATAAGGATTAATACGATTATTAATTTTCACTTTACCTCTAGTTTCAGAGACTAACTTCAGGCATTCTTCCAACTCATCCCCTACCCATGTACCAGCATGACGTAAAGTTGAACGTCCTGAAGCTGGCCTATAGTTAGTGTTTTCTGATAAACTTGTTTCTTGTTTATATTTAATAAATTCCACAAATTCATCAATAAATTTCAAATTTTCTGGTGAAATAGTTAATAAATTTTGTTCGATTTTTTGTCTTAATTCAAGAGAGTTCATAATTTTGACCTCCTAATTGCAATTAATATTTTTTACTTTTATAAATATTGATTTTTGATTATGATAAAATTATAGCATTAATTCGGGTTTCTGAAAACTCTATTCTAAAAATCATTGGTCTGAATCAGGATATCCAGGATTTAAGGATTTACAGGATAATGATAAAATAAACATAGTTGATCCTCTTTTGAACATTGAATTACCATCCTGTAGTGATAAATCATTCTTCACCTTCCTCGTTTTCTAGTTTTTCTTGTTCTTCTAGTTTTTGTTGTACGATGTCTATAACTTTCTGTTTTAAGACTCTATACTTTTCTAAATTTCTAAAAACTTGGTAAACTATTTTATTTGGATACTCAATATTAATTGCTTCTACGGTTGTTGCAAAGACCTTATCTATTATGGATTGTAATTCATCGTTAGAATATTTTTCAAATTCATCGTGAGATAAAAACAAATTCTGTATACCTACACAGTGAAATACCATATGAAGAATAAATCTATTTCCAAAAGTACAAGTTGCTGTTAACTCATCGTTATTTATACTATTATTTGAGAGTTTATTGTCTACCATCCTGCTTATCTGAACCATTCTCCAAATTTTCTGTACTGAAACATTTGGATTAAAAATTTCTGTATAAGGAGGTTTACTAACATCCTCCCATAACTTACCAAGCTTATCTTTAGCTATATGTGCATAACGTATTTCTTCTAAGCCACAAGCTAGTGCTATGGTAGCCTCATCTAACGTGCAGTTTTTATCATCTGATGGGTATTTATGTTCATCTCTTTTATAGTGATAACTGATTCCCTCTAATGCAAATTCTTTTTTTAATTTTTCGTGTAAATTATCCAATGAAATAAAATCACGATTTTCAACTTTATTTTGAGTATTGGTTGATTTAGTGACTTTAAGAGCAAAATCTGGAGGACAGTTTTCTAAAGAAATTAACTTTAAAAAAACTTTTGCTTCTTTAACTTTTTCTGGATTACTTGCATAAGTAGTTCCTATCGTTCCTACAGTCTGAGCGCCATTAATAATGGATATTCCTTCACAATAAAAATCTCCAACAGATTTATCAGAATAGCCACCTTTAGCTGTCTTCTGAATTCGACGACATAAAACAGTAACTCCATTATTTAAATATAAAAATATTTCTGGAGTATTTAAAAGAGTAGCTTGAATGCCATCATTTACGTCAGTTAAGCCAACAAAACTTCGGATATTATTTGAAAATAAACTTTCCTTATGTTGAATCCATAATGCCGCTAATTCTTCAGCATTAATCTGTCCATACCACGTTTGATATGGCTCTTCATTTAAACCCCAATTTGTTAATCTTATTTCCTGATTAATAGATTTATCGAAACTTTTTGATAAAGCATTATGCGCTTCTGATAAAGAAAATATTTCTAAGAAAAATAATTCACCACTTGTATTTTCTTCATCTATCAATTCTGATAATAAATTTTGATTATGCTGTCCTAGCTTTGAACCAGAATAAGCAAGACATATTTTTATTTTAACAGTATAATTATTAAGACATTTCTCTATTTGAACTTGCTTATCTTTTATTTTTTGATTAAATTTGTTGAATTTAAACCCTATAATATCTTTTACTCCTTGTATAAACTTACTTACTTCACCTGAGTCAGGTTCTCCATTCCCAGACTCAATCCATTTTGATTGCACTAACCAAAGAATATTTTCTTGTTCCTCATAATAAATTGCATCAATTCCATTATCACGATAACCATCGACAATTGCTTTTGCGGCTTCTTCTTCCGTAGCAGCAGCAAGACTTACTAAAGTATAAGCAGCATAACTTCTTGATAAACAAGCTTTTTTCCGTTCTTCTTCAGATTTTTTAACATAATCTGACATATCAATTAAGTCTATTAATTTTTCACTCAGTTTATTTTTAATATGCGTTAATTGAAGCTTTGCCATTTTTCTATTCCTATATTTTGATTAATTTGCTTTAGAGACTTCCAATTAAAAAAATATCCCAAAATTTCTTGTGGTGCGGGCATCTTGCCCGCTAATAATACAAGGACGGGCAAGATGCCCATCCCACAAGATTGGATCATCTTTTTTGTGGAGTTTTTTTAGTCTTATAATTTTACACGGAAAAAACACAAAAAAAAGCGGGCTAACCGCTTATTAGAAGGTTAACCCGTTTCACTTTGGGAACGCGCTACAGAAATTGTTACTGCAATACCAACTTAACATTGGCATTTTGCAGACCGCGCTGTTTTACTTCAGCCAAAGTCTTGTTAACGGCATATTTTTGATTGATAGAGTTGATCAACTCGGTCTGGTTGTGCTTCTTAGCAACACCCCAAAGGTCAGCAATGAGGTCAAAAGAACCGTCACTGTTGCGAGACCAACCTAGATCGTACTCGCCTTCCAATACAGCAACGATGTCGGAACGGAGACGCTGACCATTATAACCACGAACATCAGCTTCAGTTTTTACACTGATACCTAAGTCGCGCAAAGAAGACTTAAGAATTTCGGCATCGGTGATCTTGGTACGCAGAGTGCTAAAGTGAGACATTTGGGTTTCCTCCAATAAGAAGATTGATGAGAAAAACGACAACGGTTCTTTTCCAACGAAGCCGCATGATTTGGGAACGGCTTTTTTCTAACTGTTAGCTTTGTAGCTAACCTTTCCCCCTGACAAATAGCAGAGGAAAGCTTTTAAAACTCCATGCGCTGATATTCAGCGACAGAGGAGGCTGCGGGTCTAGCACGCTGTCTGGCCCAGTCTCGTAAGGCTGTGACCTGTTCTTGCATCGTTCGTGACAGCGGCAAAGTAGACTTCAATGCAGCAATAATATCTAATTGGGTGAACTCCCGATCTTGGGCAAAGGCTTCATACATAGCTGCCACGATCGCCTGTTCAATTTCTGCCCCTGAAAAGCCATCTGACATTTTTGCTAGTTGTTGTAGATCAAATCTAGCAATATCTTCCCGGCGTTTAGTCAGGTGAATACCAAAGATATCCTGACGTTCTTCAGGTGTGGGCAGATCCACAAAGAAAATTTCATCAAAGCGACCTTTCCTCAAAAACTCTCCAGGTAGGCGTTCTACGCGGTTAGCAGTTGCCATTACGAAAACTGGAGATTTCTTTTCCTGCATCCAAGTGAGGAAAGAGCCGAAAATTCTGTTTGATGTCCCCCCATCAGAATCGCCTGAACCACCGCTACCCGCAAAGGATTTATCCAACTCGTCGATAAACAGAATCGTTGGGGAAATAGATTCTGCTGTTTTTAGGGCGTTCCGCAGGTTAGCTTCACTTCGACCCACCATTGAGCCGTCGTATACCCGCCCCATATCTAACCGCAAGATTGGTAAACCCCACAAACGGGAGGTAGTTTTGGCAATGAGTGACTTACCACAACCGGGAACACCGAGAATTAACATTCCTTTTGGTTGGGGCAACCCATACTCTCTCGCTCTTTCTGTAAAGGCGTTAGAGCGTTGGGTCAGCCAGGTTTTTAATTCTTCTAGACCCCCAACAGCATCAATGGTTTCATCTTCTTCGATGTACTCCAAGATACCGTTGCGACGGATGAGTTGTTTTTTCTCGGATAAAACGATATCAACTTCATCTTCCGTCAATCGCCCAGTTGTTACCTGTGCTTTCCGGTAGACTTTCTCAGCTTCATCTTT
>JANMGZ010000370.1:0-12634 GCA_031374905.1 Dolichospermum sp. OTE_70_metabat_362_sub | reverse complement strand
TTTGAGTAGGACAGAGAACGCCTAATTCATCAATGACATATTCTTTACCGGATGCCATTAAGTAGACGCGATCGCCTTTTTTAACAGTCCCATCCATCACCCGGAAATAAACAATTACACCCCGGTAACTATCATAGTAACTGTCAAAAATTAACGCTCGGAGACTTTCATTTATAGTGTTGGCTGGTGGGGGAACTCGCGCGACGATTGTTTCTAATATCTCAGCAATCCCAATTCCTTCTTTAGCAGAAGCCAAAATTGCCCCACTACAATCTAAACCAATAATTTCTTCAATTTCCCCAATTACTCGTTCTGGTTCAGCCCCTGGTAAATCAATTTTATTTAAAACTGGGATAATTTCTAGATTACTTTCTAGGGCTAAATAGACATTTGCTAGGGTTTGCGCCTCTACACCTTGGGACGCATCCACAACTAACAATGCTCCTTCACAAGCAATCAGAGAACGGGACACTTCATAGGAAAAATCTACGTGTCCAGGAGTATCAATTAAATTAAGAACGTACTGCTGACCATCCTTAGCAGTATAATTCATTCGGGCAGCTTGCAGCTTAATTGTAATGCCGCGCTCCCGTTCTAAATCCATGTTATCGAGAAACTGTTCTTTCATCTGTCTATCTTCTACAGTCCCAGTAGCCTGTAGTAAGCGATCAGCGAGAGTGGATTTCCCGTGGTCAATGTGAGCAATAATACAAAAATTGCGAATGCGATCTGCGGGAACGTCAGTCATATACCATCTTTGCCCTAAAGCAAGCCAAAGTGAAAACTATTTACTTCATGTATTTTAATGCTTTCTGAGAGAATAAGGGAATAGGCAAGAGGGAAGAGGCAAGAGGCAGGGGGCAGGGGAGAAATTTTCTTCTTTCTTGTGACTCCGAACTCTGAACTCCTATATGACAACTTACGCTATTATTTAAAGTCTATTTTTCTCTCCTGCTGTTGATGACTTGGCAGCTTAGAATTAAATAGACTCAATTATAAATATCATAACTGCTTGACAACGGTTTCAATAAAACAATTTCAAAGTATTTAAAACCATGAATATGCAAGAACAACCTAGCGGTAAGGATAATAAACGCGCTGATAAAACAGAAATTGCTCTTAACCTAGATTCTGAATTAATAGAGCAAATTCAACATCTTACTAATGATCCCAGTAAAGTGATTGAAGTAGCTATCCGTCAATGGTTACGGGGTGATTTTACCAGAGATGATGAGTTGACACGCGCCCCTCTACGGACACCTGTTCCCCCTCGTGGTGAATGGAATGATTAAAATCACGGGGAATTTTAGATTTTAGATTTTAGATTAAAAAAATTTGGTATAAGCTCCGTCCTTGAGGACGGAAAAATACTCGCTGCGCTGCGTACGCTTCGCTAACGTCAAGCCCAAATCCACAATTTTCAAGCTTCTACACTTGAGGGTGGAGTCAATCTAAAATCAAAAATCCATAATTAACAAATGTGAAAGTTGTAAAAGTTTATGCCAAAATTCAAGTAAGCTTAGTATAAGCACGGTGGAAAGCTATTTGTCTATCCAACTCGATTAATGACTATTACTGCCAATACCCAATTTCCGAACTTAATTCCTCAAAATCTCCCATATATTACCCTCCGTAAGGATAGTTCATCGGCAACTTTAGGAGCGGAATTAGTATATACCCAAGATGGATGTGGTCGCTATCTAACTTTTTATTGGCAGCACAGCGAATACTTAGGGTGTGATCCTCAGAACATAGTTGATGTCCTCAATGAAAATGATAGCTTTGCTCCGGTAGATAAAGTTGTTTATCTAGAACATTTACACAGGATTTTGGGTAGTTCTGTGCCGGAAAGGGTGAAATGTTGGTTTAAATGTCCCAATATGGAATTATTAGAGTTGGAATTGACAATTACACCGATTTTGCCGCAATTTGGTTACCCAACAACTACAGTTTTGGTCATGGGTAGGTTGTTACCATCGAAAATTAACCCTCAAGAAGTGAATCAGGCACTAAAACAGCCGACAGCACTTGAGTTAGCTTTGCGATTGCAACGACACCAGAAGCTATTAAACAAAATCACCCGAAATATTCGCCGAACACTGGATTTAGACATTATTTGGCAACAAACAGTGGATAGCTTGGGGAAAAAACTCAAGCTAGAGCGCTGTATTATCTGCCCTTATGAACCTTCTAGCAGCAAAGTTCGGGTAATTGCTGAGTATCATCAACTAGAACAAAATTCTATTCTTGGCTCAGAAATAGACATATCTTCTGAGCCAGGTTTTGCTGAGGCATTAGCTACTTTAGAGCCTGTAATCATTGCAGTTCCATTTAATAACCAATCTCCGCAGCACAAAGTTCTGGTGGTTGCTACTTGTTATAAAGACAAAGCTAATGGGTTAGCTGCTCTTAGTTTTGTTAATGAATGTCATCCCTTAACACAAGCAGAATTAGAATTAGCCAAAGAAGTAGCAGATCAGTTGGGAACAGCGATCGCTCATGCTACTTTATATAAAGAAATAGAAGAATCTCGACAAAAAGCTGAAGAGGTTTCGCGTTTAAAAAGCGAATTTCTGGCTAACGTTTCCCACGAAATTCGCACTCCCCTAAATGGGATGATTGGCTTCTTAAAGCTAATTTTAGAAGGAATTACAGATGATGAAGAGGAACAACATGAATTTATCTCAGAAGCTCATCAATTATCTTTGCACCTGTTGAATATCCTCAATGATATTTTGGACATTTCCAAAATAGAAGCAGGCAAAATGGAATTAGACTGTTCCCCAGTCAATCTCAAAGAATTATTTGATGATGTTGAAGGCTTTACCCGTCGTCAAGCTGAGATGAAAAATCTGAGTTTCCAGATGGAAATGCCTGCTATTTATGATGAAATTATTGTTCAAGGCAACTATCAAAGATTATTACAAGTAATGCTAAATTTGATCGGTAATGCCATTAAATTTACTCATGAAGGTGGTATCACTATTAGTGCTGATTTAATGCTGAAAAAACACCCTGGAAGACTTAAAGTTCGTGTTGCTGACACAGGTATTGGTGTTTCATTAGATAAACAAGATAAACTATTTCAATTATTCTCTCAGGTTGATGGTTCTCGAACTCGCCACTATGGCGGTACTGGTTTAGGACTAACAATATCCCAAAAACTGATAGAGGCAATGGGTGGTGAAGTCCATTTCTATAGTCTAGGTGAAGGACTCGGTTCAACAGTAACTTTTACTGTACCACTATATCAACAACCATTGATGGTTTAAACTTTTGCAAGAGTTGATATATTAAATTATTTTGGATAAAAAAACCAGCCCTCCCACAGGCTGGTTAAAAAAAACGTTGTTCGCGTTGTCTTCTCAATAGAGTCAAAACCAAATTGCGCGTTCCCAAAATTCAACGGGCAACTTTTCTTAACAAGATTGTAGCAGCCGGTACAGTTTTTTTATGAAAATATCTCAAAAAATATCTACCCTGGGGTGAGTACCTTTTCTATTCTTGAGTAGTTGACCAATGACCAATGACCAATGACCAATGACCAATGACTAATGACTAATGACCAATTGTGGTTTTCCCCAAATAATCGTTTCTTGCTTATAAACCACAAGTCCTGGTTTAGCACCTTTAGGTTTATAGACGTGCTTGGGTTGGGTATAAACTACTGGTACTTGGTCGCTTTGACGGGCGCGACTAAAGTAAGCTGCTAGATTGGCTGTAAATTGTAAATCCGCTTCTTCGGCGACTGTACCCGGTTCTAGACGCAGAAGGACATGACTTCCCGGAATTTCTTGGGCGTGAAACCACAAATCATAGTCTCCAGCGACACGAAATGTCAATTGATCATTTTGGATGTTATTGCGACCAATGAGGACTTCAAAGCCACTAGGGCTGCGGTAACGATGAAAATTAGTCCCAGGGGTGTCGCTACTGTTACGGCTACGGTATTCTAGGTCTTCTAAATATTTTTGCCCAATTAGTTCATCCCGAATTTCTTCTAAAGCTTGTAAATCTTCTGGATTTTGGTATTTGTCTATTTGCGAGATTGCGGCTTCTACTTGTTCGAGATAGTTAATTTCTGCTTGGACTGCAAATAGCAGAGGTTCAACAGCCGCACGGGCGCGTTTGAGTTTTTGGTGCTGTTTGTAAAGCTTTTGGGCATTTTGGACGGCGTTTTTATCTGGTAAAAGGGCGATCGCAATGGGCTGTTCAGTTGTAAAATCTGGTAAACTAATCTCTTGCATTCCCGGTTGCCAGTAATGCAGATGTGCCATTAATAAATCAGCTTTTTGACGATATTCCTCAGCTTGATCTGATTGTTGCAGGCGATCGCTAAAAGTTTTCGCCTTGGTGCGTAATTTACCCAAAATATTCAACAATTTCTGACTTAACTGATGACGCAGTTGCCCAAATAACTGTTCGTTCAATTGGTCAGAATAATAACGGTAAAGTAATTCTTGGATGTTTTTTGCAGGTGCAACTCCACCCCAACCCATGACTGTATATCCGTTTTGAGTCCAAGCTGGTTGGAATTTACCTAAATCTAAAGCTTGTAACCATTCTTGCCAGCGTTGAAATAAATTTTGCCAATCTTCAAGAGTTAGTGTATCAGTGTTGGTATCTGAGCCAATGTTGGCCGCCAGTAGCATGGTATCTAGCAAAGCCGAACTTAGACCACTATAACTTTTGAGTAATTGGCGTTTAATCCCCCCTGGAACTAAACTTACTCGTTCTTGCCAGCGTTCTCGATATTCACTTAAACTAGGGACTTTTCCTGTCAATTTCGGTGGTGTTTCATAATTTTGTCCGGTTTGAATGGGACGAACGCTAGATTGTTGCTGACTAACTTGATGGGCAGCGGTGATAATTTCATTACTAGCATCAGTTAAAATCACGTTACTATATTTGCCCATCACTTCTGCATAGAGGTGATAAAGGGCAATTTCTCCGGGACGACGGGCAAATTGTAAATCAATGACTCGTTCCCAAGGAGAAATAGCTTCAATTCCTACTAAGGCTAAACCGCCTAATTGATGTCGTAATTGTTGGCTAAAAGTAAAAGTATCTGGGGCGCGTGGTGGTGGTTCACTAATACAAATATGGGCGGCTTGAGGATGCCAGGAAATATCCAACCAACCCCGTTGATTTAAGGTGCGTAAGGCAATGGCAATGGTAAAGCGATCGCGTTGATATACCTGTTCTATTCTAGCAGGTAACCAATTAGCGCGGATTTCGCTACAAGCGGCGGTTAAAGCGGTAAAGTCAAGGGGTTGCAAAAAAATTAATCTCTTTGATAATTCTAGGTTTTTTGAATAACTTCTTCAATATTAGATGTAATTTTAATATCTAATTAGGGCTTGCTGATTCATGATTTTATCTAATTTTCTATAACTTTGACTAATATCCAAAATTGTATCACCTATGTGAAGCTAAACTACTATAGCAATTCTATTTGATTTATGAACATTGCAAAAGCTCAGATCCCCGACTTCTTAGAGAAGTCGGGGATCTAAATCAATTTTTGTTAGCCTGAAAGGTGGCAAGACCCCGCGCCTACTTCTGAATTTTTATTCAATTAATACTTTCTCTCTTTTGGTTCAAACATTGTGATTGTGACTGGACGATATTGAATATCAATTCCCGTTGAGGAATAATAGGCTAATGTGTGTTGCAGAAACTTATGATCATTTCTTTGGGAAAAGTCTTCTCGAAAATGTGCGCCGCGACTTTCTTGACGGTTGATGGCTGAAGTTAAAATTGTTTTTCCTACTACCATTAAACTTTGTAATTCCAGGGCTTCAACTAATTCTGTATTCCAGCTAGTTCCTTTGTCATCTAAATATATTTGTGAATATTGTTGTTGTAATTCGGCAATTTTATTTAATCCCTGACGCATCAATTCTTCGGTGCGGAAAACACCGCAATATTCAGTCATATGATCTTGGAAAGTTTGACGGATTTGATGAATTCGGTATTGTCCTGGTTGTGCTAATAAAACTTGGATTTGTTGCTGGGCTTCCTGGATATACCTGGCTGTATCTATGGATGGTAATTTGCGGTTTTGGACATAATTAGCGATCGCTGCCCCAGTTCGTTTACCATAGACTACACATTCTAACAAAGAGTTACTACCGAGACGGTTAGCTCCGTGGACGGATACACAAGCACTTTCTCCAGCGGCAAAAAAGCTTTCCACAAAACCATCTGCACTATTACGAACTTGTCCATCTGTGTTTACAGGAATACCACCCATACAATAGTGAATGGTAGGACGGACAGGCATCGGTTGAGTTACAGCGTCTACACCCAATAAACGATGGGCTTCCTCCCAGCAGAAGGGAACCCGACTCATGATTTTTTCCTTACCCAGATGACGCAAATCCAGATAAACAAAGGGACCACCTGCGCTACCATCGGTATTTACACCCCGACCAGCCCGGAGTTCATAAGCGATCGCCCGTGAGGTAATATCACGAGGGGCTAATTCCATGCGACTGGGGGCATAATTGGCCATAAAGCGATCGCCATCGGAATTAATTAAATATGCCCCTTCACCCCGCACAGCCTCGGAAATCAGCACGCCTACAGGATACAACCCCGTAGGATGAAATTGCACAAATTCCATATCTTGCAAAGGCAAGCCAGCCAAAGCCGTCATCGCCAAACCGTCACCTGTGGAAGCATAATCATTAGAAGTAGTGTTATAAACGCGACCATAGCCACCAGTGGCAAACATCACAGCCTTCGCCCGTAACACCTCAATATGTCCATCCAACAGGTGAAACATCACCACACCTTTAGCCTGACCATCTTCCAAAATCAGGCGCATTACATACCATTCTTCGTAAATTTGCACACCATAACGGCGGAGATTATTTACCAATTCATGTAAAATTGCATGACCTGTTTTATCAGCCGCATAACAAGTGCGGTTATGAGAATGTCCACCAAAAGCCCGTTGAGCAATTCGACCATCAGGTAAACGAGAGAATAACACCCCCAGATGTTCTAAATCAATCACCACATCCGGCGCTTCTTGAGTTAAAATTGCGACTGCATCTTGATCTGCCAAATAATCCGAACCTTTGACAGTATCAAAAGCGTGAGCTTCCCAAGAATCCGTATCATCAACATTTTTTAAAGATGCTGCCATTCCCCCTTGAGCAGCCACAGAATGAGAGCGAATCGGGTGAGTTTTGGCAACTACCGCTACCTTTAAACTAGGGTCAGTCCGGGCAATTTCCACCGCAGCTCGACATCCAGCCAAACCGCCACCAACAATAATTACATCATGTTCTAGCATCGTCAACCACCGATAAAAAAATTCCCCATCTACAAGACAGGGTAATAGAGAAATTGTAAATTGGTAAAATTCCCTTTAGTTAGTTACTTGAACTGGGTTTTGTGAGGTATTACTTTGTATTGATTCTGTCTTTGTGTTTGGCTCTACAGCATTGAGTTCAATATTATTTAATAAAGTCGTCACAAAGGCAAAAAGTAAAAAAGGAAGAGATAAGAGAACAACAAGACCTACTGTAGCTAAAGCGTATACTGGTCTTTTTGCACCCATTAGTGCTAAAGCTGATGCCAAGCTAATGGTAATCGTAATTAACCAAACAATAATTTGGCCGTAGATATCACCAAAAGTTAAGGTACAGACAAAGCGATAGTTTTGAATATTATTTTTGTTCATGTAAAACTGGCCTCAATTTTATCCTATAGCTTCTACCTTAAATCTATGTTTACTTTAAGAACAATTTCTCAATATTTTTCTAAGGTTCGTAATATTACTTTACAAAGAACTAATTTCCATTCACATCTTCGGGGAAATTGTCAAGCTATATATTTTATGTATAATCACTTATACAGGGAACACAGTTAACCAGGAATTCGTCTTCCTAATATAACGAATTTATCACTATCTATTAAGCAAAATTGACTGTATATTTGTAAATACGCACATCGTATTTTACGTCTTTTGTCACAAAAATTTATCTTACTCCTAGAGAATCACAAATTTTCCGCACCCAATTTTAAAATATCAACGTCAATTTCCAAGTAATGGGACAGAATTAATTAGACAACCAATTTTTCTATTTCCTCTCTCAATAAATTAATTTAATTTTGTCCCATTACTGATATAAATAATATTTAATTTTCCTTGATTCCGATCATTTCAATCAAGTGATAAATGATAATATCAATAGAGTTTAACTTTTGATAGCGACTGATTTTAAGATTTTTTGCTTCACTAATAACTAAAATAATAAATAATTAACCAAAAGGATATTCAACAATGAAATTGATCTACAAATCTCTATTTTTTATAGCTTTTTCCTTAACTATATGTTCCCAAATAGAGTTAAGACAAGCTCAATCCTCTCCAAATCATAAAATTTTGGAAATTAGTCAAAGATTTAAACCTCGCGTAGATAATAAACGTAATCCTGTCACAGATGGAGGTGCTACCCGTGGAAAATCTTGTTTAAGAAATCGAGAATTATTAAAATCTTTAACTCCACTCAACCTTGTAGGGATAACCGTAGCTAAACGTCCTACATTCTTCTGGAATCTGCCTAATTCCACCGCTAAATTTCTCAATTTTACTATATCGGCTGATGGTGAAACTGAAAACTTATATGAGCGTCAATTGCCAACCCCAAATGAAACAGGAATTATCAGTTTTACTCTTCCTGAAAATGCACCTCAATTAGAAATTAATCAAATCTACAAATGGTCTGTCAATGTGGTTTGTAATCCAGACGATTCTAGTGGTAATATTCAGATAAGTGCTTGGGTAAAAAGAATAGAACCAGATCCTTCCCTATTACAAAAGCTGAAAAATTCTGATTTTCGTAACCTATCTAATATTTATGGAGAAGCCGGAATTTGGCATGAAGGACTAAATGCTGTAATCCAACAACGCTGTATTCAACCAAATAACTTGGCAGTTAAGATAAAATGGAGACAATTTTTAGAATCAGCAGGATTAAATGATCTTGTATCTCAGAAATTAATCAATTCTTGCTCAGTTAATAATAAATAGTATGAGGCAAAAGCTGACAAAAAAAATCTGGCAATGGCGGGGAGTATTCATTGCCATTGCTAATGCTACATTTATTGTGACTTTATTAAAGTTGACAGGCTTACTCCAATTTATTGAATTTATAGCTTTAGATCAATTTTTTCTCCTCCGTCCACAAGAGCCAATTGATAGCCGAGTAGTTATTGTAGAAATAACTGAAACAGACATTGAAAAACAAGGGCAATGGCCTATTTCTGATGCTGTAATAGCTAAGTTATTAGAAAAAATTAAGCAGCAAAAACCTAGAGCTATTGGTTTAGATATTTATCGTAATTTACGGGTAAATCCTGGACATGAAGCTTTAATCAAGGTATTTTCATCTACCCCTAATTTGATTGGTATTCAAAAAGTTTTTAAGAATGATGACAATTCACCGATTAAACCGCCATCTATACTTAAAAAAATGCAACAAGTAGGAGGTAATGATTTACCTATAGATGATGATGGTAAAGTGCGACGGGGATTACTTTATTTATATTTAAAAAACGGTGATTTTTTAGAAAGCTTATCTTTGAAATTAGCATTGTTATATTTAAAATCGGAAGGAATAACTGAAGAAACTGCCAAAAATAACCCAGATTATTTACAATTGGGGAAAAGTGTTTTTCCCAGATTTGTAGCTAATGATGGTAGTTATATCCGAGCAACAGATGGCAGTTATCAAATTATTCTAAATTACCGAGGAAATATAGAAAAATTTGCTCATATCTCTTTAACAGACATTTTAGAAAATCGAGTTTCTCCAGATTTAATGCGAGAAAAAGTGGTGTTAATTGGTTCTAGCGCGGGAAGTTTAAAAGATTTATTTTACACGCCTTATTCTAATAAAGAATTTGCTACTCCACGCAGAATGCCAGGTGTAGTAATTCACGCAAATTTAATCAGTCAAATATTGAGTACAACATTAGATAGTCGTCCATTAATTAAGTGTTGGCCTGAACCTTGGGAATATATATGGATATTTGTTTGGTCAACTATTGGTGCTACTATAAGTTGGCAGTTACGCCATAGTAATCAACTTATAACAATTAGTATTGTATTAGCAGGTATTATTTTAATTGGTGGTTGTTTTTTAGGGTTTATATTTGGCTGGTGGATTCCTGTATTACCACCATTTTTAACATTAGGTGGTTCAGCAATCTTCATTACTCAATATGTGGCTGGTAGCGCAGCAAATATGCAAAAGACTTTTGGACGTTATTTGGACAAGGAAGTAGTTAATAGTTTACTAGAAAATCCTGCCGGTTTAAGACTAGGCGGAGAACGCAGAAAGGTGACAATTTTAGTTTCTGATTTAAGAGGATTTTCTGCTATTTCCGAAGAATTTAGTCCAGAAGAAGTGGTGAAAATTCTCAATCTTTATCTAGAATCCATGACTGATATTATTCATCACTATAAAGGGACGATTAACGATTTTATGGGTGATGGAATTTTGATCATGTTTGGTGCGCCAATTAGTCGAGAAGATGATTCTCAACGAGCCATTGCTTGTGCTATGGCTATGCAATTAGCAATGAAACAAGTGAATAAAAAAAATCAAGAAATGAATTTACCAATTCTCGAAATGGGAATTGGTATCAATACAGGTGAAGTAGTTGCTGGTAATATTGGCTCTCAAAAACGCGCAGAATATACTGTTATTGGTAGTCATGTAAATTTAGCGGCGCGAATTGAGTCTTATACTGTAGGAGGACAGATTTTTATTTCTGAACATACTTACAAAGATGCGAATATTGATTTGCGAATTGATAGCCAATTACAAGTAGAAGCCAAAGGAATAAAACACCCGATTAATCTTTATGAAGTTGGTGGTATTGGTGGGAAATATCAGTTATTTTTACCCACACAAGAGGAAAATATGGTGAATTTAAGTGAGGAATTATTAATTGAATATATGATTTTGCAAGGTAAACATATAGACGGTGAATTATTCCCTGGTGCATTCCTGGGACTGTCTGAACATGGTGCAAAACTTTATTCTCAATATCCTTTGGAAAGATTAAGTAATATTAAATTAAAATTATTAACAGATACGGCTCTATGTGATCAAGAGCCAGATATATATGCAAAGATAGTAAGAATACCTACTGTTGACCAAAAATATTTTCTGATTCGGTTTACAAGTTTATCGCAAAAGGCTATCTCTCAATTAAATATGATTCGTGACATCAATCTGTATCAATAATCATTGCTGAATATTTTTCAAAGTTAGTAATATTAATGTATGAGTATAGTAAAATTTTACTGAGTATGTGTTGCTAAATTGTGTAGAAAATATGAAATAATCCAGATAGGTTTAATCCCTTGATAGACAGGTACTCATTTAATTAGACAACTAAGATATGTGAGTAATTGATAAATTTTAATGCTCATGAAAGCAAATTAGGACGTGACTATGAACAAACTTAACAAATTATTAATCACTACTGTGGCTATAGGTTCATTTATTAGCCCTTACGTGGGTCAAACAGCAGTTAAAGCTGAGGAAACAGCAATCTTAAAGTGTATTAAAGAATACAAAAACTTGGGTATTTCATCTGATGCAGCATTAGCACAGTGTCAAAAAAACAATCTGGTAGAATGTGTACAACGTTTAAATACTCAGAAATATGTAGCTAAATCAGTTTCGGAATCGAATGGACGCTACTTAATTGATTTAGGTAATAATGATACAAGATGGCTAGAAGGAAAAGTGTGGAGAGATAAAGGATGTACCGCTCATACCGAAGGGCCTTACAAAAGACAAAGTGATCAAAACAGAACTTTTTGGGGAACCCAGCGTTCCTATGAGTGGTTTAGACAGGGTTTTTGTTCACAATCACAGATACAATTAGAGCAAAATTACTCTCTTGACGAAGCAAAAACACTTTGTGAATTAGGTTTACAGCCAAAATAATCAAAAATGCTAGATATCACGCAAGATGTTTACATCTGACGTGAGTTTCTCTATCTGATATCAACCCTATTCTCTAGATTTATATCCCCAACTTTTTAATAAATTTGGGGATTTTATTTACAGTTGTTTCAAAATGATTGGTAATCAACTATGATATAAAAGTACATGAAAATTCAAAAATCTTCATCTAAATGCTAAATGACTTCCCTAGTTCATCCAAAATTAAAGATCTCCTAACACAGAAAATTCTTTTAGGTAATGAACCTAGTGCTGAATTAATAGTAATTATTACTATCTATTTTGTCCAGGGTATATTAACATTATCGCGTTTAGCCGTTAGCTTCTTTCTCAAAGATGAATTATTATTAAGTCCAGTGCAAATGTCAGCAATTATCGGCATTAGCACACTACCCTGGATGATTAAGCCATTATATGGTTTTATATCCGATAGTTTACCCTTATTTGGCTATCATAGAAAACCTTACATAGTTCTATCTGGAATTATCGGCTGTGCAGCTTGGGTATGTTTAGGAACAGTAGTTCATACTAGCTCAACAGCGACAATTATGATTGTCCTTGCTTCTTTATCTGTTGCTATTAGTGATGTGATAGTTGATTCTATCGTAGTTGAAAGAGCCAGAAGTGAATCA
>JANMGZ010000358.1:0-4364 GCA_031374905.1 Dolichospermum sp. OTE_70_metabat_362_sub | reverse complement strand
AAACAACAAGCAACTGAGCAAAAAACCGCTTTAGAAAATATCGCTGGTTTAAAAATTGCCAAGCAAGTTGGGGAAAATGAAGCTATTTTCGGAACTGTTACTACTCAAGATGTCGCAGATGCAATTCAAGCCGCAGCTAGTCTAGAAATAGATCGTCGTGGGATTACCATTCCCGATATTAGCCAATTGGGTACTTACAAAGCTGAAATCAAACTCCATGCTGAAGTAACAGCAGAAATTAACATTGAAGTCGTCTCTAATTAATGGTGACTTAATTAATCACCACAGATATATCATCTGTGGTTATCAATGTTTTTATATTGGTTTTGGATAATTAAATAAAAATCCAAAATCACCAAAATTTAAAATTTTATGGCTGAAGAACTAAGTTTTCAAGGTGATGGTAGTAATCGTTTACCACCTCAAAACATCGAGGCAGAAGAAGCCATCTTAGGGGGTATTCTACTAGATCCAGAGGCAATTGGTCGAGTGAGCGATCGCCTAGTTCCCGAAGCATTTTATATTAGCGCCCATACAACAATTTATCAAGCAGCCCTGCGTCTGCATACCCAACAAAAACCCACAGATTTACTTTCTATAACTAGTTGGTTAACAGACAATGATCAATTAACCCAAATTGGGGGCAGAAACAAACTAGCCACATTAGTAGATAGGACAGTTTCCGCAGTTAATATTGATGCCTTAGCAGGGTTAGTCATAGAAAAATACCTGCGAAGACAACTAATCAAAGCCGGGAATGAAATTGTCCATCTTGGTTTTGAAACAGAAACAGAATTACCAATTGTTCTTGATAATGCCGAACAAAAAGTTTTTAACGTCACCCAACAAAAAACCCAATCAGGATTAGTTCATATTGGTGACACTTTAATTAATACTTTTCAAGATATTGAAACTCGGCATCAAGGTATCGCATTACCAGGAATACCTTGTGGTTTTTATGATTTAGATGCTATGACTAGCGGTTTTCAGCGTTCTGATTTAATTATCGTCGCTGGGAGGCCGTCAATGGGGAAAACAGCATTTTGCTTAAACCTAGCTCATAATATTGCAGCCGGTTATCAATTAGCAGTTGCGGTCTTTAGTTTAGAAATGTCCAAAGAACAGCTAGTACAAAGACTATTAGCTAGTGAAGCCGGAATTGAAAGCAGTTATTTAAGAAGTGGCCGTATTAGTCAAACCCAATGGGAACCTTTAAGTCGTGCCATTGATAAACTCTCAGACACGCCAATTTTTATTGATGATACGTCAAATATTACAGTCACACAAATGCGAAGTCAAGCGCGACGACTGCAAGCCGAACAAACTAAAGAATTGGGATTAATAGTTATTGATTACTTGCAATTAATGGAAGGTAGTAGTGATAATCGTGTCCAAGAATTATCAAGAATTACCCGTTCTTTAAAAGGTTTAGCAAGAGAATTATCTGTACCCATAATTGCTTTATCACAGTTAAGTCGTGGAGTAGAAGCAAGAACCAATAAACGCCCAATGTTATCTGATTTGAGAGAATCGGGATCAATTGAACAAGATGCGGATATAGTGATGATGTTATACCGTGATGAATATTATTCACCAGATACCCCAGATAGAGGAATTGCCGAAGTAATAATTGCTAAACATCGGAATGGACCAACAGGAACAGTTAAACTATTATTTGATCCCCAATTTACAAAGTTCAAAAATCTCGCTAAACCAAGTTGGTAATATGTCAAAAAAAAATTATTTCAGCTTAATCTTACTATTTATTTCTATTAATATTGGTAGTATTCAAAAAATAGCCCAAGCACAAACACCTGTTCCCCAATTTACTAATACAAAATCAATTTGTCCGGCTCAATTACCATTTGCTATTAATACTATTATTAATCGTCCTCAATTTAGTCGAGTCCGTTGGGGGATTTTAGTTAAAACACTATCATCAGAAAAGATTCTTTATAGTCAAGATAGCCAAAAGTATTTTATTCCTGCTTCTAATATAAAGCTATTTACTACCGCAGCTGCATTACAACAATTGGGGGCAGATTTTAGGATTCGTACCTCTATTTATGATGATGGTAATGGTGTTTTGCGTGTGGTAGGAAGGGGAGATCCTAGTTTCAAAAATGACCAATTTACAATATTATCAAAACAACTATATCAACAGGGAATTAGGCAAATTAATCAGTTAATTGCTGATGATAGTTATTTTCAAGGTGAAGTAGTTAATTCTAGTTGGCAATGGGAAGATATCCAAGCTTATTATGGTGCAACAGTTAACAGTTTAATTTTAAATGAAAATGCTTCTGTATTAACTTTTTTACCACAAACTATTGGCAAGCCATTAAAGATAAAATGGACTGAAGCAACAGAAGCATATCGGTGGAAAATTGAAAATAATTCTGTTACTACTCAAGCCAATGAACCTAGTTTTGTAGAAGTAAATCGGGATTTAAAAGGGCAGGTTTTGCGGATAAAAGGACAATTAGCGGCAAATTCTCAGCCAGAAGTTACCGCTTTAGCTGTATTTGATCCGATTGCTAATTTTATCAGACAATTTCGCCAAAATTTAGATAGAGAGGGAATTACTGTTAAAGAAACTGTTAGTAATAATCTTTATAAAAATGAACAACAAAAAGAAATAGCTACGGTAGAATCTCCACCTTTATCTGCATTAGTGATAGAAACAAATGTAAATAGTAATAATTTGTATGCTGAGGCTTTACTAAGGAGTTTAGCCATTAAGAAACCAGGAGAAAAAGATCAAAATACGGCTAATATTGGATTACAAGTTGTGAAAGAAAGCTTAACTCAATTAGGAGTTGAATCAGAAGGTTATGTAATTGTAGATGGTTCTGGTTTATCTCGGAAAAATTTAACTACTCCAGCAACGTTAGTACAAGTTTTACAAGGAATGGGTAAATCACCTCAAGCGGCAGATTTTCGGGCTTCTTTACCTCTTGCAGGTGTCACAGGTAGTCTAAAAAATCGGTTTCTTAATACTGCTGCTGCGGGAATTGTGCAAGGAAAAACAGGTTCAATGACAGGAATTTCTGCTTTATCTGGATATGTAAATTCCCCTAATTATGAACCGTTGGTTTTTAGTATTATAGTAAATCAATCTGAACAACCGGGAAAAGTCATGAGAACAGCAATAGATGAAATTGTGGTTTTATTGGCGCAATTAAAGCGATGTTAAAGAACAAAAAGATCCCTGACTTCTTCAAGAAGTCGGGGATCTAAATCTTACAATTTATTGATATAAAGGAATTTCAATTAAAAATTCAGTTCCTTTTCCTACTTCTGATTCACATTGGAGGACACCTGAATGTTTATTAACAATAATTTCATAGCTAATAGATAATCCTAAACCTGTACCCTTTCCGATTGGTTTAGTAGTAAAAAAAGGGTCAAATAACTTACTTTTTATATTTTCTGGAATTCCTTGTCCGTTATCAATAATTCGGATCTGTACTTGATTATTATCTGTTAGTTTTGTATTAATTTGGATTTGACTGGGATGATTTTGAATTTCGGCTAAAGACCGCTTATTATTATAACTGTGAAGAGAATCAATAGCATTACTAATAATATTCATAAATACTTGATTTAGTTGTCCTGCATAGCATTGAACTAATGGTAAATTACTGTAATTTTTGATAATTTGAATTTCTGGATGTTCTGGCTTTGCTTTCAGTTTATTTTGCAGAATTAATAGTGTACTATCAATCCCTTGGTGAATATCAACTTCTTTCATATCTGCTTCATCTAATCGGGAGAAATTGCGTAAAGATAAGACTATTTCTCTAATCCGGTGAGATCCCATTTGCATAGAATTTATGACTTTTGGTAAATCCTCTAAAATGAATTCTAGATCAATTTCCTCAATTTTATCCTGAATTTTATCACTGGGATTGGGTAATTCTTTTTGATACAATTCGATTAAACTCAATATTTCATGGACATATTCACTAGTATGTATAATATTTCCAGAAATGAAATTTACAGGATTATTAATTTCGTGTGCTATTCCGGCAACAAGCTGACCTAAACTAGACATTTTTTCAGTTTGAATCAATTGAGCCTGGGTGCTTTTAAGTTGTTTTAAAGCCTCTTTTAATGCTGATTCTTTTTGTTTACGTTCATTAATTTCTAACTCTAACAGTTTGTTAATATTTGTTAATTCATCATTTTTTGATAAAGTCTGTCGGGACTCAGTAAGCTTTATTGTCATGTAATTAAATGCGTTAGCTAGTTTCTCTACTTCATCACCTGTAACAATATTTAAACGGTAGTCAAGATTACCCGCAGCTATTTCCGCAGTTCCTATCTGTAATTCTTCTAAAGATTTAATAATTGGTCGCCAG
>JANMGZ010000352.1:0-5238 GCA_031374905.1 Dolichospermum sp. OTE_70_metabat_362_sub | reverse complement strand
GAAGGACTGAGCTTTCAAACTCTGGAGAATTACGCCCTTGCTACCACTTATGGTACTACCATTGCTCCGGCAAATGGCATTTTCAGCACGAGTAACTCTGCATTGTCTAATTCTAATCCGATTACAGGCGCTAGTCCAATTTTACCAGGGTTTAAATTTCAACCCCAATTTAATCCTGGAAATAAACCATCTGGAGGCGGTAAAAATCCTCAACCTCATGCGGTAGGTAATTTGGTGGGTTATGATCCTGTGCGGGGAGGGATAAATCCTTGGACACCTGGTAATGATCCTGAATATATCAAGTATAGTTATCCTGATTCTGCCAATACAGCAACTACTTTGTACACAGGAGTAAAAAGCTATAACAATGCTATTGCGGTAGATATATTTGAAAAACCTTTAGAAACTATTCTCAAAACTGCGGCTGATCATGGTAAATCTACGGGGATTGTGACTTCTGTTCCTATTGATCATGCTACACCAGGGGCAGCAGCAGCAAATGTGAATCGTCGCAACAAATATGATGGTGATTACCCAACCTTGGATAATATTCTCCAGCAAGAACTTCGCATATATCAACCGACTGTAATTTTAGGTGGTGGTCATCCTCTCACGGGTGCGAGTAGTCAACCTCTACCTACGGGTGTAGAAGCACCGACTAAATTTGAATATATTACTAAATCAACCTATGCAGAGTTAAGCAAAAACCCCAATCAAAACCGCTATAAATACACATTTTTAGAACGGGGAAAAGATGCGGCTACAAAGTTAGCGACTACTGCGGCTAGATTAAATCCAAATCAAGGCGATCGCTTGTTAGGATTATATGGAGCTAGAGGACAAGAGGGTAATCTCCCTGTAAGTACCGCAAATGGAGATTACAGTAATACGGGTTTGAGCATTTTTTCTTTGTTTAGTTCGCAAGGACAAAAACCTGATACGGTTCGGCCTCTACTTCCAGGAGAAACTGATCAATCTTTTATTACTAGAGAAATTAATGAAAATCCCACACTCAATGATTTAACTAAAGCGGCTTTAGAGGTTTTATCTCAAGATCAAGATGGATTTTGGTTAATGGTTGAAGGTGGTGATATTGATTGGGCTGCTCATGATGATAATTTAGATAATATGATTGGGACAGTATTGGATTTTGATAAGGCCGTAAAAAGTACAATTGACTGGATTCAAAATAACGGCGGTTGGGAAAATAATCTGCTCATTGTTACTGCTGATCATGATCATTATCTTACTTTAAATCCCAACTTTTCCCAACTCCTCCAAGAAAAAGGTGCAGAAGCTTTAACCGCTGAATCTGATTCCATCAAAGCTGGTCATTTTTGGGGTTCTCATGCCAACATCAAATATGGTTGGGGAAATCATGCTAACCGTCCAGTTCCTGTTTATTATCAGGGGAAAGGTGCAGAAGTTTTAACTAATTCTGTCGGTAAAGGTTTCCGGCTTTATGATTATGATATTCCTGGTATTCAGGGTTTAGTAGACGAAATCCACATTTATCAAACTCAACGGAAGGTAATGGGTAATAGGTAATAGGTAATACAAGAAAGTTCTTAACCAATGACCAATGACTAATCAACCATCAGTTATCCTGTTCTCAGTCATCAGTAGATTAAATCAGGGGATCGCTTGCATAATTGTTCACAATTTGTTACAAAAATATAAAGAACTTCTAGAGACTAAAACCTAATGTTCGGCGGACTTACTGGTTTAACAGATCCCACAAGCACCGATTGGGGAGAGCGAATGCTCAATACAGTCGCCAGCCAAACGATTCGCCACCTGTTTACCCAAAGCGAGTCGGTAGAAGTCTTTGTGCGCTGCTACCCCTCCAGCAAACTGTTGCAAGGCAGCATTGATAGCTTTAAAATGAACGGCTGTGGCTTAGTAATTCGCAAAGATTTCGCAGTTGAGGAAATGTCTTTTGAAACTGATGCAGTAGCCATTGACTTCGGCTCAGTTTTAAGTGGCAAACTTACTCTCAAACAACCTACCCAGGCTGTAGCCCAGGTAATTCTATCAGAAGAAGGCATTAATCGGGCTTTTGAGTCGGAACTGGTGAAAAAGCGGTTGCTGAACCTTTCTGAACCCACGTTAATCGCCATATCGGGTGGTGAACCAGCTTCTTTTACCGAAGTTGAGGTGAAGCTATTACCTGAAAATCGCTTGCATTTGGTAGCTAAAGCCGATTTAAACAACGGTGAACTCATACCCTTAAATATGACCATTGGTATCGGGATTGAAAGAAGAAGGCGGGTTTCTTTCAAAGAACCGAAGATTGAACTTGAGGGAGTTCCAGAAGCACAAAGAGAAATTTCCCAGACTTTAAGTATGGCATTGGTAGAAATTTTGGATAATATGGTTGATTTAGATCGCTTTGACTTAGATGGGGTAAAAATGCGACTAAATCGTTTAGAAACAGAAGGTCAAAAATTGATTTTTAGTGGTTATGCCGAAATAGAAAGAATTCCTCATAGTTCTTAAAATTGAAAAAAAATTGCCAAAAAATTAACGCCGTCTAGTTAACTCTAGGCGGCGATTTAATTAAAAATTCAAAAACTTATAGAGTGTCAAACAATTTCTGTTTTCTAATTGTCAATTGTCAATTGTCAATTTTTCCTACCTTCCCACCCCTACATATTGGAATCCAGCCTTAGCCATTACTTGGGGGTCAAGGAAATTACGACCATCAATCATCACGGGGTGGAGCATTAATTTCGCCATTTTTCCATAGTTCAAAGTGCTGAACTGTTCCCATTCAGTGACGAGTACCAAAGCATCACAGCCATCTGCTAATCTTTCTGCATCAGTTTCTACTAATACACCAGAAAGACCATGACGCATCCCGGTTTGAGAAATAATGGGGTCATAAGCCTTGACTTTAGCTCCTAGTCGGTTGAGTTGTTCAATCAAGATAAGTGCAGGTGCGTCCCGTAAATCATCGGTATCTGGTTTGAAGGTTAAACCGAGTAATCCTACTGTTTTGCCTTTGAGAATCTTGAGAACCTGTTGGAGTTTTTCCAGAGCAATTAAGCGTTGGCGCTCGTTGACACTGACAGCGGCTTTCATGAGTTGGGCTTCATAACCATAATCATCAGCGGTATGAATAAGAGCAGAAACGTCTTTGGGGAAACATGAACCACCCCAACCAATCCCAGCTTGTAAGAACTTGCTACCAATGCGGGAATCTAAACCGATACCTTTTGCTACTTGGGTAACATCCGCACCAACGCGATCGCATATATTGGCAACTTCATTAATAAAACTAATCTTGGTAGCTAAAAAGGCGTTAGCCGCATATTTGATCATTTCCGCTGAACTTAAATCTGTCACCAAAACTGGAACAGGAGGTAAAGATTGATCAGCGGCAAATTTGCGTTCTACAATTGGCGCGTATAGTTCTTTCATCATGCCGGTGGCTTGTTGACTATTGCCGCCTAAAACAATCCGGTCAGGGTTAAAGGTATCATGGACTGCTGAACCTTCCCGGAGAAATTCTGGATTACTAACTACATCAAAATCGTGAGCAATCTCCGATAATTTCTCCTCACTAGTTGTATCACCAGATGCTACTAATGTTTTTTGACGTTCAGTAATACCATCTAAAACAATCATTCTTACCCAGTCACCAGAACCAATGGGAACGGTAGATTTGTTAACAATTACCTTATAGCCACCTTGGAGATTTTCGCCAATGCCACGAGCTACAGCTTCTACATAACGGGTATCACTTTCACCATTGGGTAAAGGAGGAGTTCCTACGGCAATAAACAGGATTTCTCCATGATTAACACCAGCAGCGAGATCACTAGAAAATTGAATTTTGCCACTATTGATGGCAGATTGCATAATTTCTGAGAGTCCTGGCTCGAAAATTGGCGATTGCCCGGACTTCATTAATTTTACTTTTTCTTCGTTATTATCTATGCAAATGACATCATGGCCAATGTGAGCCAAACAAGCGCCTGTAACTAAACCAACATAACCAGTACCAATTACACAAACACGCATTTTTTCACCCTTCGTTTTTTATAGTTATCAATGAATGAGGTTGAGTAATACTAAACCTTTTGGAAACGTTGACGGAAATCTTCGATCATCAGTTTTAATCCGTCGTGTAGAGGAATAGTAGGTTGCCAATTTAACAAAGTTTGTGCCTTGGTAATATCAGGACGACGACGACGGGGATCATCAGCAGGTAGGGGTTGAAATTTAATTTGTGCATTAGGGTTAATTAAGTTTTGCACAGCTTCAGCTAGTTCTAGAATAGTGTACTCATCAGGATTACCTAGATTTATTGGTCCTGTATGTTCACCATTCATTAATCGCATTAACCCATCTACTAAGTCAGAAACGTAGCAGAAGCTGCGGGTTTGTTGACCTTCACCATAAACAGTTAAAGGAATACCTCGTAATGCTTGCGCGACAAAATTGCTAACTACGCGACCGTCATTTTCTAGCATTCTTGGGCCATAGGTGTTGAAGATTCTGGCGACTCGAATCTCGACTTTATTCTCTCTGTAATAGTCAAATGCCAAGGTTTCGGCCATTCTTTTGCCTTCGTCATAGCATGACCGAATGCCAATGGGATTGACGCTGCCTCGATAGTCTTCAGTTTGGGGATGAACTTCTGGATCTCCATAGACTTCGCTGGTGGAAGCTAATAAAAATCTGGCTTTAACCCGTTTAGCTAAACCCAACATATTCAGCGTGCCAATAACGTTAGTTTTAACAGTTTTAATTGGGTTATACTGGTAATGCACTGGAGAAGCTGGGCAAGCCAGATGATAAATTTGATCTACTTCTAAGCGAATTGGTTCGGTGATGTCGTGACGGATCATTTCAAAATCAGGATGATCTAACCATTTGAGAAGATTATGTTTCTTTCCTGTGTAGAAATTATCCAAACAAATGACTTCATGACCATCATTCATCAATCTGTCAATCAGATGAGAACCAATAAAACCAGCACCGCCCGTCACTAGAATTCTCATATTGTTCTTTTTACTAATATTTTCAGCCTTCATGTTACCAATATGGGTAACATAAAAGCATATTTCTATTCAGGAATTTCGTGTATGGCTTTTAAGTTTAGATATTAATTGCCTGCTAGGTATTCTCTAATAAATATGGCGGTTATCGCGCTTGATGCAATACAATCGAGGGCGCAGACCCTGCGCCCCTACAGGCTTTACGATTTGCTGACTGGATTTAACTCAACTG
>JANMGZ010000335.1:0-3978 GCA_031374905.1 Dolichospermum sp. OTE_70_metabat_362_sub | reverse complement strand
TTTGCGGATCCGAGTCAGAATTGACGTATAGCAACTGACAACTGACAACTGACAAATGACAACTGACAACTGACAACTGACAACTAACAACTGACAACTGACAACTGACAACTGACAACTAACAACTGACAACTAACAACTGACAACTGACAACTAACAACTGACCAATCACCAATTCCCAATTTCCTCTATATATTCAGTGGTGGGAATCGCTGGTAAATATTGGTGTAGTACCTTAGTGATTGCTGTTAAATTACAAGTTAATTCAATTTGTTCTCTTTCTAGTAAACCAAGAATAAAATCAGGATTTTCTTTAGCTACCACTGGCAATTGATGTAAACCACGTAATGCCATCCGGTCTAAGGCTTCAGATAAAGGTTCATCTTCCCTTGCATAGAGAATATCAGTAGTACAAATATCTATAAGTTTTTGACCAGATAAATATTCGTGAATTTCAGTAGATGAATTAGGAAGATTTTGCCATAGAGCAAGAGTTCTTTTAATATCTTCCAGAGAAAGGATGCCTACAAGCTTGCCGGCATCATCATCAATTATCAAAGCACTGCGGATGCGTTCCCGTGTCATTGCCACCGCAGCCTCTAATACTCCCATAGTTGCTGATAATTTTTTGGGGCAAGTGTGCATAGCATCTGCTACTAACATTTGTTGCCAAAGTTCCACCTTTTCATCTTTCAATTCTGGCAAACCAATCTGTTGCAGATTAGAATTAGCATCTAAATTTGGTTTAATTCGTTCTACTAACCAAACACTTAAACCTACTGCTGCCATTAACGGTAAAACAATCCGATAATCGCGGGTTAATTCAAATAACATTAAAATAGCTGTTAATGGCGCTCTGACACTACCTGCTAAAACTGCTGCCATACCTACCATGGCATAAGCTGGAGGAGCAGCCATATATTCGCTAATGCCTGGTATTATCAAAGCCAGACATTTAGCATAAGCAGAACCAAAGGACGCACCTAAAAACATAGCTGGTGCAAATAGTCCACCCACAAAACCACTACCTGAACTTACCGCTGTCATCAGCAATTTTAACACCAATAATATCAGTAATAGATTTAGAGAAAAGTCCTCATCTTGTAGGATAGCTTGTACAGTTCCATAGCCAATACCCAAAATTTGTGGGTAGCGCCAACCTACTGCACCAATAATTACACCACCAAGAATGGGCTGAATAAACTGAGGAATTTTCCCTAATAACTTTACCTTTGGTAAATTACCAGCAAATCCGGCTTTGGCTAAACGAATTGACTCAGTATAGGTCAAAGAAATCAAACTTGCACCTAAACCCAAACCTAGATAAAGAGGTAATTCTAGATAACTGCGAACTTGATAAGCAGGTAAAGCAAAAGCCGGTTGTGACCCTAAACTAATTTGAGCAATTAACGCAGCTACGACAGCAGCAAGTAACACTACGCTTACCGCAGAAGTAGCAAAATATGTAGTTCCCATAACTACTTCTAAGGCAAAAAATACTCCAGCAATGGGAGCATTAAAGCCAGCAGCTAGACCAGCAGCAGCCCCAGCCCCCAAAAGTAACCGCTGACGCTCTTGAGAGACTTGTAATATATCAGATAACAAAACTCCAAAATTAGTCCCAATTTCTACACTTGGGCCTTCAGGACCCAAAGATGCACCAGTACCCAAAGAAACAGCCGCAGCAATCATTTTTGTAACTGGTCGGAGGGGTTTCTTTGTTTCTTTGCCTTGAGAAACAGCGATTAGTGATGAAAGCCCAGGCCCAAAATCCTCAGTTCGCCAACGCATGAGGCCAACTATAATGCCACCGATAATAGGAACAGCAGCTAGGGTCCAAGCGCCCCAAATACTAATCTGCCCCATCAAATTTTCCAGCATGAAGTTGTTAATTAGCTGGATTAGATAGTGAAAAGTGACTATACCCATACCCGTACTACCGCCAATCAATATGGCTAAAAACAATACTACTGTTTCTGGTGAGGGTTGAAAACGATTAATTAACTCGGTGAAGCGAATGGAAGGTGGGGGAACAGCAGGGTACGATTCCCTGACCTTCCTCGGTGAAGCAGGAGGCAGGAGAGTCATTGATAGTCGAGGTAAATGTCAGAAAAATCTATTTTTTTATCTGTTATTTCTTATTCTGGTTTATTATGGAGAAAACTGCTTGCTTAATAATTAAATAACAAAAATCACAAAATATTTAAGAAAAAATAATTCTCTTGGCGGTACTACCAAGTTGGGTTAATATTTAAGGGAATATGCCATTCGGTTGATTCCATTTTTCACAGTCCACGATCTTATTTGGCAAATAAATATCATTGTTGTTGGCATATATAATAAAGTCTAAGTAAAATTAGATACAGAATATTGTTATATTAAGAATCAAGGGACTAGGCGGAAGAGGTAGATGAGTACAAATACTTTTCATGATCATTATGTTACTTGCCCAATTTGCCAAAGAAATAACCGAACAACACCAATAAAGTCTTATATTGGTTTGTTTACTTGTCCTTATTGTCAAGAAAAGTTAGTTGTTTGTCAAAGTGGACACTATGTGCGTGATCCATTTATTTGGAGACAAATGATGATCTCTTCGGCTTTACGTCGTCAAAGCCGACCTTTGGCGAGGATCATCAGAGATTTTATGTTTGTGAAGCGTCCTTTCTTGTCTTTAGTTATGGGAAGTGTGGTTTTTTTGGGGATTCTGACTATGACTCAAGACAATATGAGTCATAATGGCCAAGAAATTCCCAAAATTGGCAGAATTAATCAAGGTAAAAAATAGATTTGTTGTGGGAGAGCGTTAACTAAACTCCCACAGAAAAATATGGTAGCCGATGACAACTGTTTTACATTGATTTTGAACTAAGTTTTCTATCAAAATAACCTCAAAACCAATAATTTCATCCTTGGTCGTGAATATTTAACTATATTTCTACCTTAATAAGAATAATTTCTATTTAGCTTCAAAAAATTCTCTCGGTAATTAGTTTTTATGTACTAAATACATCCCTTTCCTTGGGGTGTGCCAGTTGTGGGTGCAGAATGTGGGATAAAATCCCTATTTTTAGCCGGTTTATCCTAGTTATGACTAAAAAATAGAGACTTTCCTGGGAAAGTCTCTACAAAGATAGATAGTTTGTCTAAAATACCAACTCCAATCTTTCAGTAGTAAGGGCTTTAAGTTTGGAAGTAAAGGATTCGGTGCGATCGCTCTTTTGGGGCATAAACTGACCAATAGGAGGATTATTGGCGGTTAATGGCAGCATCAAATGTTGTGCAGATGGGGGTGAAATTTCCTCAATAATTTGCTGTTGACTTATATGTGCTGTTAATTGGGGAGAAGGAGATATAGGGGCTGGATTTGGTTGATAGGAGTCCCTTTTTTCGGCTTTTGGCGGTAAATTATTATTTATTTGATACTTATAACTAACTTGAGCAGGTAATAACCGAGGACTTTTATATTCTTCCATCCTGATTTCCTGTTTAGTGGGTGGTAAAACTGGTAAAGATGGGTAAGTGAGTCGTTCGGGGAATTTATTACAAATCATCCGCTCAAATTCCATATTGAAATGATATGTTGTCTCTCCCCTTCGTCGCCAAGAGGTCAAGATTTGCTGTACAGATATGGCTTTATAACGACCTTGATACAAAGCTTCAATAACCGCTAAATGTAGCCAATGAATGGGATATTCTGATTGCCAGCAGCTAATTAACTCACCAACATTAAATCCATTCAGATCAAAGCTGTAGTGAGTTAATAACTTAGCTGCTAATTCGGCAGGAGCCGCAAAAGTTTGAGTGACCGGGGCTGTTGTTAACATGGGCTGTGGGTTATAGGCAATAGGTATAAACATTTCACCCATCGCATCTAGCCTAACGTATTTTTAACTACATGAGTGTTTTTTTTCACAAGTTGCAAAATTGATAGGCAGTGTTTTCCATTCTACTTGTCAATTGCCGATATGCAAAACA
>JANMGZ010000501.1:0-3105 GCA_031374905.1 Dolichospermum sp. OTE_70_metabat_362_sub | reverse complement strand
GTAGAAATTGTTTCTGAACCTGATTTACGCACAGGACAAGAAGCTGCTGAATATGCTCAAGAACTGCGACGGATTGTCCGCTATCTTGGTGTCAGTGACGGAAATATGCAAGAAGGTTCTCTGCGTTGTGATGTAAATATTTCTGTCCGTCCGGTGGGACGAGAGCAATTTGGTACTAAGGTGGAAATTAAGAATATGAACTCCTTTAGTGCAATTCAAAAAGCGATAGATTATGAAATTGAACGCCAAATCGCCGCTATTGAATCAGGAGAAAAAATTATTCAAGAAACCCGGCTGTGGGAAGAAGGTTCACAACGCACCAGTAGTATGCGAGTAAAAGAGGGTTCTAGTGATTATCGTTATTTTCCTGAACCTGATTTAGCACCGATTGAAGTCACTCAAGCAGAATTGGATTCATGGTTGAGTGAGTTACCACAATTACCCGCTAAAAAACGCCATTATTATGAAAATGAGTTGGGACTTTCAGCTTATGATGCGCGGGTCTTAACTGAGGATAAACCAGTTGCGGACTATTTTGAAAGTGCAATATCTAAAGGTGCAAATCCCAAGTCTGCGGCTAACTGGATTACTCAAGATATCGCTGGTTACTTGAATAAACAAAAACTCACCATCTCCGAAATTAAACTGACTGCGGTTAACCTGGCTGATGTGATTACTCGCATTGAGAATGGTAAAATTAGTAACGCCCAAGCTAAGGAAAAACTCACAGATTTATTAAATGGAGTTTCTCCAGAAACAGCCTTTGCTGGTCAAGAACTCATATCAGATCGTACCATTCTTGAACCGATCATTGATGAAATCATCGCCGCTAATGCTCAACAAGTCGAAAAATACCGCAAAGGTAACACCAACCTCAAAGGCTTTTTCGTGGGACAAGTCCTGAAAAAAACCGATAAACGCGCAGAACCCAAACTCACCAATCAATTGATTGAAGAGAAACTTAATGCTCCAATGTAGGGTGATACCCCTCACCCTAAAAATGCTATAGTGTGATAATAAGACGCAACTTGATTATCGGGAGAGCCAGTTTAGATTGGCTCTCTTTCTTTTTATAGGGAACAGGGAACAATTGACAATTGACAATTGACAACTGACCAAAAATAAAAATTAGGGGGTTTGACCCCTTGGTGCTAGAATTATAAAATGTGCTAAGTAAATGCACCCTGATGATTTTAGAGAGCTATCCAAGTGGCTCTCTTTTATTTATTGTGGGTTTAATTTTCATGATTAGAAAAAGATTGTCATCAACAGATAAACTCACATATAGACATAAATACCGGACGCTGATATCAAACCAGAGGCAGAAGGTAATTGAGCAGTAAACGCGATATAGATAATTGTGAGCAAAATTATGGCAGACTGGCAAATAATTAATGGTGGTGTGACAGCAGCGCGAGGGTATAAAGCAGCAGGAATTACAGCGGGACTGAAAGCTTCGGGATTACCGGATTTAGCTTTAATTGTATCAGATGTGGAAGCGATCGCCGCTGGTGTATTCACCACTAGCCATGTCAAAGCAGCTTGTGTAGATTATTGTCGTCAGGTATTACAGGGGAAACATAGTGCTAGAGCCATTCTCTGTAATGCGGGACAAGCTAACGCCGCAACAGGTGAACAAGGGATTAAGGATGCTCAAGAAAGTGCAGAGTTATTAGGTAAAGAATTGGGTATTAACCCGGAATCCATTTTATTAGCTTCAACCGGCGTAATTGGTCAACGGATTAAAATGGATATTTTGCGGTGTGGTATCCCCAAGGTAGTTGCAGCCCTTTCGGAAACAGGCTCAGACGCAGCCGCAGGAGCAATTGTGACTACCGATTTAGTCACCAAATCCATTGCGTTAGAAACAAATATACATGACCGTCCAGTGCGAATTGGGGGGATTGCGAAAGGTTCAGGGATGATTCACCCGAATATGGCGACAATGTTAGCTTTTGTTACCTGTGATGCTGCGGTATCTTCCACACTTTGGCAACAAATGTTAACTAGAGCCGCAGATAGAAGTTTTAATTCTATCACGGTTGATGGTGATACGAGTACAAATGATTGTTTAATCGCTTTAGCAAATGGTCAATCTCGCACCCCAGCAATTACCGAAATGGGGGCGGAAGCTGAGAAACTAGAAGCTATGTTAACATTCGTCTGTCAGCATTTGGCGAAAGCGATCGCTCGTGATGGCGAAGGTGCGACTTGTTTAATAGAAGTCCAAGTTAGTGGCGCTCATGATGAATTATCAGCCCGCCAAATCGCCAAAACCATTGCTGGGTCATCTTTAGTCAAAGCGGCCATTTTTGGTCATGATCCCAATTGGGGACGGATTGCGGCGGCAGCAGGACGGGCTGGAGTCTCTTTTGAACAAGAAAACCTCTCTGTTAAATTAGGAGATATTTTACTATTTGAAAATGGTCAACCTTTACCTTTTGATAAAGCAGCGGCTAGTGGCTATTTAAAAGCAGCGGCTCATGGTGAATATCTGCAATCAGACACGGTGTTAATTTCTGTCGGTGTCGGTAATGGTCATGGCACAGGTCAGGCTTGGGGTTGTGATTTGAGTTATGATTATGTGAAGATTAACGCTGAGTATACAACTTAGAAAAACTGGCGTTGCTGCTTTGTTCTTAGTCGCAGCGCCAAAAAATAGTTGTTATTTATGTTTGGGAAATACCTAGACAAGTGTAAAAAATCATTATATAATCGGCTGATTAGCTCGATTTTTTGGCAACCCAAAGCGGGGTCAAAAACCCCGGAGATCTGCCAAATCGCCAGAACCTTGACAACTAAATACTTTCAGCGTTTCATTAGTTTCAGTTGGCTCTTGACCCAAAGCCTGAAATAAGGTTTTTTAGAAGGTCTGCCAAAATCCCCTCCACAGTCTGCTCCTAGACTATGTTTCAGATGGCGGGGTTTCCCAGCAATTAATCCCCGCAAGGGGACTGAAACATCAATCTCGCCAACTTTAAATTTTGTCCCTGGTGTGAGTTTCCCAGCAATTAATCCCCGCAAGGGGACTGAAACAATAACAGACTTGTAAACGTACCAATATCACAGCATATAAGGTATCCAAGCAAGTAATCCACGCAAGGG